>NZ_JBEOXI010000938.1:0-1290 GCF_040296465.1 Streptomyces sp. NPDC002130 | reverse complement strand
TAGACGACACCGAGCACGACGGGCAGGACCCATCGCGCGACGCGGTGGGCGGGTTCGCTGAACACGGTGGACGTCACCGAGAAGATGACGCAGCGCTTCGAGTTCGAGGTGGACACCACCAAGGCAAACGAAGCCTGGCACGCCGAGGTCGAGGAAAACCTCGCACGCCAGAAAGCCGAGAAGGAAGCCGCAGCAGAAGCGGCAAAGAAAGAAGCAGAGGTCTAATCGTGAGCGCCTCGATCGGAACCGACGCACGGTGGGCTCGCTGGGCCAAGGCACCGGACTTTGCCGGGCAAACGGAACGGCTCGAGGCGATCGCGGCCCAGACGATCGAGGACAAGCACGAATACCTCGACTCGGGTCTGCAGGAAGTCGACTGCAAGGCATGCGGCGCGTGCGTACTGGTTCGCAAGAACACGTACAAACACACCAGCGTTCAGTGGACTTCCGACCCGGCGCTGCGTTGCCACACCTTCAAAGAGGCAATTGCTTCCGGGCAGTCGACGGCGTTGAAAGACGGTTGCCCGAAACTGCACGACAGCATCGCCGACGCAGTCAGGGACGGCACCATCACGGTGCGTGATCCCGAGGTCAGCTGACCCGATTGTGCAGAACGAGGGCCGACCTACCACGGGTCGGCCCTCGTTGTGCGTTCCGGCAACTGTGCGTCTGTCAGGCAGGCGGTCGCACTTTCCGTGCAGCCACCGCATAGACGTCGCTCGACGTGGTGAGCGAGTTCTTTCCGCTGACTGCCGGCACTCCCCCACGGAGATTCACCGCCCAGTTGAGCGCACCCAGTGGTCCGCATCCGCTAGCCCCCGGCGCCGCAAACGCAGCATCCGAATGTGGGACTGCCGGAAACACTGCACCCGGGAAATCACCGATGGGTTCCGATGGCGGGTTGCCTGTTGTCGTCAGATGAAGGTTGATCGGATTCGAGATCGAACCGATGTAGCAATCGTCGCCCAGCAACGGATTCGACAGTTTCAAGCGGACCGGCATCGTGAGTTCCTGCTCGAGGACCTTCAGATCCGGGACTCCCACCGATTCGACTGTCGCGCTGATCTGAGTCAATCCGAGCGGAGTATCGATCCCGAGCGCACCCCCTGGCACCGAAATCGGGTTGGAATAGACCCCGTTGGACCCGTCCTGCTTGGCGACGAAGGTCTCGACGAAACTGTTGTCGGGCTGGATCGCGTATTTCACCCCGCCCGCAACCTTGAGACTGCCGTCCGGGATCTCTCCGCCCGACGCGTCGGCCCCACCGGTAAGGCGTACGGGGTGGACATG
>NZ_JBEOXI010000937.1:0-1292 GCF_040296465.1 Streptomyces sp. NPDC002130 | reverse complement strand
GAGCCGCCGAACCATGCGGCCAGTCCAAGGTCGTGCAGGCTGCGCAGGACGGTGTCGACAGCGCCGAAGCCGTTGCACGACAGACTTTGCGGCGGATCGACGGGCTCGGTGCCGCGGGTGAAGGATCGGGAACCGTCGAGGTTTTCGTGAGCGGTCGTCCGGGCGCACTACCGCCCAGCGCCGAAGCCTTCGACGCCGGGCGGTTGTTGGGCGCGATCAAAGCCTGATCCAGCCGCCCCCTGTCAATGGGCAGCTACGCCGCTCTGTCAATGGGCAGCTACGCCGCCGTGACCCCCGTGATGCATCCGCGCACTCATCACCGGCATCGCACTCACCGCGACCACAACGGTCAGGACCCCGACCACCCAGGCCGTCCACGACGCACCGCGTAGCGCGTCGAAGTTCATGACCCAGGGTGAAATGAACATCAAGACGCCGAAAACGCCCATCGCGTAATCCGCCATGGCCATGTCCGGACGAGCCATGTGTGCCAGACCCGACAGTGCAACCAGGACACCCAGGACGACGAGTGACCACATTGCCCGATCGGTGGTGTCGAGCCACATCGGCGAGAGAGCCGCAAAGACGCCGAGAACCACCGCGACGGCATCTTGCATTCGATTCCACGACTTCATGACGAGACCTCCAAAGACGAGAGTGTGTCCACCTGTAGTACACGCCCGCGGCAAGTCGAGATCAACTCTCCGCCAATTGCATTCGCGTTGCAGTTAGAAGCGGTGCGGAGGCTTGAATATCAAGATTTGTGACCATTCGTCCGGATTGCCACGAGGCCGCGCGGAGCGCTTGCCGCGATATGTCCCGAGAGTGCCATGAGGGTGAGAGTGGTGAATGCGATAGCGGCGGTGATCATGGGTGGTCCTTTCACTGACTGTCCTCGAGTGTCGTCTGCCGACCTGTGGCCGAGCAGGGCGCACGGTGTGAGGACGCTGAGAGAATCTAAGAGTTCGCACCGCAACCCGTGAGAAGGTTCTGGAGTGACGCAATCGAGTGCCCAGGACGTGATCGAGCAGTTGGCCGATCTCGCGGATCCCGCGGATGCCGTCTATCTACAGCGGTTCTTCAAGACGGAGCCGGGGGAGTACGGCGAGGGTGACGTGTTCATCGGAGTGCGAGTGCCGAAGACGCGCTCGGTGGTGAAGAAACATGTCGGCCTCGCGTTGCCTCAGGTACGCCTCCTTCTCGACAGCGACGTCCACGAGCATCGCTTGGCCGGTCTGTTGATCCTTGTTGCTCGATTCGAAAAGGTCAGTCGCCCAAAATTTTTCGACGAC
>NZ_JBEOXI010000936.1:0-1296 GCF_040296465.1 Streptomyces sp. NPDC002130 | reverse complement strand
GGTGAGGTCCTTCTCTGACGTGATGTGAAAGCGCTTGTGGCAGATCCGGCCGAACGTGATTACCGTTGAAGTCGAGGGCGCGATCGCACAATGGCTACGCGACGTGACCGCGTCCTCGTGAGCGTGGAGACGAGTGATGACGACGATCGGTGTCGTTGCCCTGCTGCTGGGCGTCCTGTTGATCGTGGTCGAGGCGCATGCCCCAACCGCGGGGGTGCTCGGTGCGCTCGGAGCACTCATGATCGGTGCGGGCGTCTGGATGCTCTTCACGTCCGACGGTATCGGCCAATCGATCGCGATCCCGGTGACGGCGGGGGTCGCGGTGGTCGGCCTGGGCGTGGTGGCGGTTGCGAGCCGAAAAGCGCTCACCGCGCGCCGCGCGCCCGTGCGTACCGGGACGGAATCTCTTGTCGGCTCCGACGCGACCGTTCGCAGCTGGGCTGGTGCGCAGGGTCAGGTCGAGCTTGACGGCGGATTATGGCGTGCACGAATGGAATTCGGGTACGACGATTCTGTTCCCGCCGTGGGTGAATCCGTCGTCGTAGAGCAGGTTCGAGGCCTGACTCTGAAAGTGCGCCGTCGTGAACCGTGGGAGCTGCCGCTATGACCACCGTGCTTGTCGTCTTGTCCGTGTTTGTCGTGCTGATTGCAGTCCTTGTGGGCATGTCGGTGAGAGTTCTGCGTGAGTACGAGCGCGCGGTGGTGTTCCGCCTCGGTCGACTGATCACCTTGAAGGGTCCTGGCCTGGTCATTCTGGTGCCGGCGATCGATCGCATGGAGCGGGTCAGTCTGCGAACCGTCACGCTGAAAATACCGGTCCAGGAAGTGATCACCCGCGACAACGTTCCGGTGAAGGTTACCGCCGTCACATACTTTCGGGTCGTCGACGCCGACCGTTCGATAGTCGAGGTCGAGGACTTTCTGGCCGCCACCTCGCAGATCGCCCAGACCACACTGCGCTCCATTCTCGGTAAGGCCGAGTTGGACTCGCTGCTGTCCGAACGTGAACGCCTCAACGAGGACTTGCAGAAGGTCATCGACCAGCAGACCGAGCCGTGGGGAGTCAAAGTCACCACCGTGGAGATCAAGGACGTCGAGATCCCAGCCAACATGCAGCGCGCCATCGCCCGGCAGGCTGAGGCCGAACGTGAACGGCGAGCCAAGATCATCAACGCCGACGCCGAATTTCAGGCTTCGGCCAAGCTCGCCGAGGCGGCCGAGGTGATCAGTCGCAATCCGACCACCCTGCAATTGCGTTATCTGCAGACGCTTCACGAGATCGGTAGTGAGAACAAC
>NZ_JBEOXI010000935.1:0-1296 GCF_040296465.1 Streptomyces sp. NPDC002130 | reverse complement strand
GTCGCTGCAGTGACGTGGCAACTCGGCCCGCCACCGACGCAATCGAGGAGCAACGCACGTCGCACACCGAAATCCTCGATCGAGACGTCGCGATCCCCGAGCGCCAGTAAATCGAACCCGACGAATTGCGCGGGCGTCTGTTCCGACAACAATGCGACGCGACTCGCGGCGGGATGAATCCGCTCGGAGAGCGCTTCCCAACTCAGGCGCGTCACACCGTCGATCTCACGGGGAACCACCAGTTCTCCGTCCACCACACATTTTTCGGGCAATTCAGACTTGACGGCTTCCACCGCCTCGGGAAAGTACCGCGCCAAGTCCTTTCCTCCTCGCGACCCGAGTACCACTTCGTCACCATCACGAAAGATGATTGCTCGAAATCCGTCCCATTTCGGCTCGTACGACCACGTCGGGTCACCGGACTCGGGCTGAGGCGGCACAGTGGCCGCAGCCTTCGCGAGCATCGGGGCAAGCGGCGGCATCAGGGGTAGCTCCACCTACCCATACTGACAGTCCGGTTGGCAATTCGACTACCGATGTATTGGAATAGGTCCCGAACAATCTACGAACCAACAGAATTATCCAAGAATCAACAAAGGGGTCCTTATGTCCGGAATCGTCCGGCGACTTTGCACTGCGGTGATCGCAACTTCTGCAATCGCCGCCTTCACCGTCGGTTGCGGTTCCGACATCGAGCCGAAAGCCATTGCGGAATCGTCTTCCTCGGTTGCCGATTCGACCACTACCTCCGCGGCCCCGACCACCTCGAAGATCACCGGCCAGGAAGGCTCCGACGACGGCGGCGACGTCGACATCGACGTGTCGATCGGTGATTGCGTCAAACTCGGCGGTACCACGACGGCCGCGGAAATCGACAACGCGGACTGCGGTAGCAAGGATTCCAACTACAAGGTGGTCGCCAAGGTACCCACCTCCGACCAGTGTGCCTCCGACGTCGACTCGTACTACTACGAGACCCTCGCGGGTGACGAGCAGGGCGCTGTCTGTCTCGACGTCGACTGGGTAGTCGGCGGATGCATGGACCTCGGCAGCGGAATGGATGAGCCCGCCCGCATCGAATGCTCGGATACCAGCGGCACCAATGTCGTCGAGGTCGTCGAAATCCTGCAGAACTCCACGTCGATCGACGAATGCGGTTCGGGGGCAGACTCGGGATTCGAGCACCCGGAACGTAAGTTCACGGTCTGCGAGCACCTGTTCCAGCTTGGCGAGGGCCCGGACCGAGGTCTCCCCGATGCCGTCTATGCCCTGCCCGGCGGCGGTGCGCAGTCCGAC
>NZ_JBEOXI010000934.1:0-1296 GCF_040296465.1 Streptomyces sp. NPDC002130 | reverse complement strand
GTCATGAGTGAAGGAACCATGCAGCGACGAGCACAGCGAGTAGAGCGAGACCAGCGAGCGAAGCGCCTCGGCCGCGTCCTTGTCTGCGCGGCCGCTCGCGAGGTCGGCACCCAGGAACGTGACCACTGGGATCAGCGAGTTGCGCAACACGTGCACGCGAACCACTCGTCCACGGGAAAGTCCCTTGGCGGTAGCGGTGCGGACGTAATCGGCAGTCAGATTCTCCGCCACGGACGTTCGGGTCAGTCGCAGGACGTAGGCGAACGAGACCGAGCCGAGAACCAGTGCCGGGAGAAGGAGATTCGTGAAACTGGTGTTGCCACCGACCGTCGGCGGGACGATGCCCCATTTGACGCCGATGAAGAACTGAGCCAGGAAGCCGATCACGAAGATCGGGATGGCGATGAGAACGAGGCTGAACAGCAGGACGGTGCTGTCGAAGAATCCGCCCTTACGCAGGCCGGCGATGAGGCCGAAGCCGACACCGAAGACCGTCTCGACGATCAGTGCCATGAAGGCAAGTTTCATCGTGATCGGAAATGCCTGTGCCAGAACTTCACTGACAGGTCGTCCGGAGAACGACGTGCCGAAGTCCAGCGTGAAGATGCCCTTCAGGTACAGCAGGTACTGCTGATAGAAGGGGAGGTCGAGGTGGTAGCGCTCCCGAAGCTGTTGTGCAACAGCCGGACTGAGCGCCTTGTCGCCCGCCAACGCGGCAATCGGATCACCGGGAAGCAGGAAGACCATGGCGTAGATCAGAAGAGTGGCCCCGAGAAAAACCGGGATCATTTGAAGCACTCGGCGACCGATGTACCAGAGCATCGGATCACCTCCTTGTCGATGATCGTGTACGTCAGCGGACAGTCCGGTGTGAACACGAGTTCGGGACGGCAGGCAGGGCGCCTGCCGCCCCGAACTCACGTTTCAGATGCGGATCGTTCTACGCGTCAGTTCTTTTCGATGTCTTCGTAGACCGGAACACCGTTCCAGCTGATGGTCACGTTGGAGACGTTCTCCGACCATCCACTGGCAGCGTTGCGGTACCACGTCGGAACTGCGGGCAGGTCCTTGAGCAGGACTTCCTGAGCCTGATCGAGCAGTTCCTGAGCCTTGGCCTGATCGGTCTGGCCGGCCGATTCGCGCAGGAGGCGGTCGAACTCAGGGTTGGAGTACTCACCGTCGTTGGAGCTGCCGCCGGTCTGGTAGTTCTGCGCCAGGAAGTCCTACTCTCCCACAGGGTCCCCCCTGCAGTACCATCGGCGCTGTAAGGCTTAGCTTCCGGGTTCGGAATGTAAC
>NZ_JBEOXI010000933.1:0-1298 GCF_040296465.1 Streptomyces sp. NPDC002130 | reverse complement strand
AGGGGAGGGAGGGGAAGCGAGTCACGATGCAATCCCTCGGTGCGTAGTCCGTCGAGCATCACCGAAAGGTATCGGCGCCACACAGTCGGGTTGACCGGCTGAGCAAATTCGGTGACTGCTCCCACCATGAAGATGAGGCCGAACAGGTCCGTGGGGACGGCGTCGGGACGCAGCATTCCGGCGTCCTGGGCCCGGTAGAAGATCCTCTCGACCGACGGTTCGACGATGGATCGTTGGCATGCCAGCTGCTCGCAGCCCTCGTCGGTTCCGTTCAGGACGTCTTTGAGCCCACGATTGACCGACATACGGCTGCAGGCGAATTCGGCGAACGTGACGAGTCCGTCCCACGGATCCGGATTGTTCAGTGATGCCTCGGCAGTGGCGGCGATGTCGGCAAAGTTCTGTTCGAAGACTCCGTCGATCAATTCTTCCTTGCTGGCGAACCGCCGATAGACAGTTCCGACGCCGACACCCGCGCGCCGGGCAACGTCGTCGAGTGTGACGTCGATCCCTTCTTCGGCGAACAATTCACGTGCGGCATCGATGATCAACTGCCGGTTACGTGCAGCGTCGGCGCGAAGCGGGCGCCCCATTGCGGTACTCATGTCTCCACTCTACCCGCCAAGTGGAGACAGTCCGGACCCGACTGCGATTCTGCAACCACAGACCGAGAAAATCCGACAGGCAACCGGCGTCGATTTCATCGTGGTGATGGCGCCGGATCGCACTCGGTTCACACACACGAGCCCGGAACTGATCGGCCAACTGTTCACCGGGAACATCGACCGCGCACTCGCCGGCGCGACCTTCACGGAGACGTACGCCGGGTCGCTGGGGCCGTCGATCCGCGCAGTCACTCCGGTTTACGATTCCGGTGGAACCCTGGTCGGTCTGGTTTCCGCCGGTGTCACCCGCGAGCAGATCAGCAAGCAGTTCGCCCAAAGTGTTCCGGTCATCCTGTTCGTTGCCGGCGGCGGTCTTCTTGCCGCCCTCCTGAGTTCACTTCTGGTGAGTCGGCGTATCCGGCGACAGACCCTGGGGATGGCGCCGGATGAACTGCGCACCATGTACGAACACCACGACGCCGTCCTGCACAGCATCGGTGAGGGCTTGGTGGTGATCGGGCGAGGCCGAAGCAACGATGCGCGAGTGGATATCGTCAACGACGAAGCACGTCGCCTCCTCGATCTACCGGAAGGGCCCGTGCCACTTTCATCCATCCCCGAGACCATGCGGGTCGACGATGCCTCTCCCGCAAAAGATCAAGTGCACCTCACCGACAAGCGTGTGCTGGTGGT
>NZ_JBEOXI010000932.1:0-1299 GCF_040296465.1 Streptomyces sp. NPDC002130 | reverse complement strand
AACGCCGCCTCCAGGTCGTGCTGCGAGTACGTGCGGAACGCCACGTGCGTGTCGGCGGACCGCGCGAACCGGCTCGATGTCCCAGCCCGGTTCGATCTTCAGTTTGATCCGAAGGTATCCGGCGTCGAGGAAGCCGCCTACCTCCTCGAGCAGTTCGTCGATCGAGTTCTTGATACCCACCGAGACACCGGCCGGTACGCGATCGACTACTGCGCCGAGGTACGAAGACATGCTCGTCCCGCAGGCGCGCAACTCGGCGTCGAGGAAAGCGGTTTCCAAGGCCGCTTTGGCCATCGGGTGTCCGGCGAACTGTTCCATCGCGGCGCTCAGTGCGTGCACGTCGGGATCGGTGAGTTCGCCCAGAGACGGGATCAGGAACTTGCGAAGTACTTCGGCGGCGCCGTCCGTGTATTCGGAGCAGTAGCGAGGCTCGGACATCGCTACGCACTCGCCCCAGCCCTCCGACTCGGAGGTGACGACCTTGACGAACAGCACGTCCTTGGTGGTCTCCGTGCCGAACGAGGTCCGGAACGGCGCCTTCAACGGCAGTGCTGCCCGGCGTAATTCAACTCCGTCGATCTTCACGAGGTAACCTCCGCTGTTGTCCTGCCTGCCTGTGTTCCCGGCGCACGGTCCAGGACATACTTTCCGGTCCTGGTGACAGCGAGAACCACTCCGTTCTCGGCGAGCACACCACCGAGAGTCTCGCGGACTGCCAGGCGCCAGTCGTTCGCCGCCGCCGGGTCCGACTTACGCAGTGTGTACACGTCATTCGGTGTAGCCACCGTGACGAAACGATTCTTCGTCGACTTCAACACGGGCAGGCCGGCTTCGGAGATGGACAACAGTTCGCTGGCTCCCAACGACTCGGGAGTCGGGACCTCTCCCGAACCGGCGACGACGTCGGAAACCTTGCTGCTACCGATTTCCCAGTCGATCAGCAACCGGTCGCTGTCTGCGCCGCCGTTGAGACTGTCGTTCATCGGCGCGTAGAAACGCGGCAGATACTGGATCGGGAACGCACCGAGTTTCGAGACGTTGAAGTAGGCATTGCGCGCGACGAGCGGGTCGAAAGTCCACCGCACGTGGAGAATTCCCCGTTCCAGTGCCCATGCTCGCTGGAACAGTTTCAACGCGAGGCCGATGTGCCCGTTCTGCACGTTCGGGAGGATCCCCGTGATGTGTGAATGCAACGAACGATGTTGCGGTTCCTCGAAGAATGCGACCGAGCCGCCGATCAGATCTCCGCCACGAAAAGCGCCGGCGACGTAGTTACCGGAGTGCGCGAGCGCTTTCATC
>NZ_JBEOXI010000931.1:0-1300 GCF_040296465.1 Streptomyces sp. NPDC002130 | reverse complement strand
CCGTCGTCGTGGGCGTCGAACTTGAATCCCGCGAACTGGCCGATCGTCGTGATTCCCGGCGACTTCTTCGGCGACACGTCGATGTGGCAGGTCATCACGACCAGATTCGGGAATCTGCACGACGTTATCGCACCGGTCCTCGCGGACGCGGGCCTGCAGGTTGTCGTGAAGCGCTGGTTCCCGGGGATGCCGCAACCGGCGCCGAACCACTTCATCCTGACCGAGCCGACGCTCACGATCGACGTCGTCGACAAGTCCGGGTACCGCGGCAAGAACGGCAACATCTTCGACGGCCTGCTTCATCTGGTGACCGACATCGCCGACGATTTGATCAACGAGGTGGTCACCGAGGTCACCGGCGCACCGAACCCGCCCGAGTACTCGCTGTCCGGGCACCTGGGTACGAACCCGCAACGCCCGTTCGTCACCTGGCGCAACGCGCAACGCACCGGAGTCTCGGGTATCGGGCAGTGGCAGGCGACTGTCCACAAGGCGTTGGCTGGTGCGATCGTGACCGGCGGCCACTCACCTGACTGGGTGAACGCCGGTCTGAAGCTCATCGCAAATGCGATCCTCGGCTACATCGGAGCGATGTTCGGCAACGCCGGCCTCGCGCTGGGAATCTTCGATTCGGTGATCGAAGACGTCGTGCTCGCGTTCCATCGGATGGCGAATCCGATGCGGCAGAACAGGATGGGCATCCGCGGCCCGGGCTACGGCGAATGGTGGGAAGCATCCGGCGGCACCGGTGCGTGCTTGTCGGCGTTGATGGCTATCCGTGCCGGCTTCGACAAGACGAAGGGGTACCGCTCGTACAAGGTGTCGGTGGTCAACTTCGCGCCGTGGCGCGTCGGCGAGCATTTCGATCTCGGTGACCGGACCGCGGTGGAGATCGGTAAGCGCGGCACCTACTACATCGACCATGTGTACGGGCTGAAGTTGTCGTGGAGCCGAGATCAGGATCCGCGGTACGACATCGCGATTGGCGATGATCGGAAGGAGCAGACACCCGGGGCGATGTTGTCGCGGCAGGTTGAAGGGTTGAAGGCAATGCTTCAGGCAGTGGGAGTTTCGTCGTGAATTCACAATCGGTAGATACAGTGAACAGTGACTACCGTAAGGAGCGTGGCTGTGGCGAAGGCTGACAAGGACGGGATCATCCGGGATCGCCGGACGGGGATCGTGTTGGCGCGTAAGGACCGGCATCCGCTTGCGGACCTGTTCAAGGACATTCCGATGGGGGAGGGGCTGCCCGGTTTGCACATGGGTTTGCCGGAGGTCGAGCACCTGTTGGCGATCC
>NZ_JBEOXI010000930.1:0-1302 GCF_040296465.1 Streptomyces sp. NPDC002130 | reverse complement strand
GCCGACGCCCGTGCCGTCGCCGGAATCCAGCAGCTCGGCGGCGTACCGGCGCTGCGACTTCGACCTGCAGTCCTGGGTGGCGCCCGAACCCCTCGAACAGGCACGCGCACTTGTCGCCGCTCAGAAAGACACACTCAAATGACCGAGGTCTACTGGGAGCTACCCTCGCGCGGCGACGGACGCCGGGCAGTGGCCGCACCGAACAGTCGAGGCGGATTCGGCGCACAACGCCCCACCACAATCGCGACCGATGTTCGCCCCGGAAACTTCGGGCCCTTCGACGAACTGGCGCAGATCGTTCTCGCCGCCGAACTGTCTGGCGTCGACGGCGTTGTCGCACCGTACGATCCGAATGGGGAAGAATCCTGGATCGTTGCCGCCGCCGCACTACGTCAGACGCGTCATTCGCGAGTGGTCGTGGAATTTCATCCCACTTTCGGCACTCCTGTCTACGCCGCCAAAATGTCCGCGACACTTCAGCGTCTGTCGGCAGGTCGTCTCGAGTGGCGAGTGAAGGTCGATACTGACGCCGAAGATGCCACCGCTCGCGGAGACGTGGTTCGAGGAGCCGACCGCTACGCGCGCGCCGCGGAGTTCCTGACCGTCGCCCGTGGCGTATGGAACGAGGAACAAATTCTGCCAGGCGGATTCGGTGGCACGGGTTACGACTTCGACGGCGAATACTACGACGTGCTCGGCGGCGGATTCCGAGGCATCTTGTCGGGACTCCCTTTTCCCCGAGTGCATCTGACCGGGGACTCACCGGAAGCTCTGGAACTGTCCGCTCACCACGGCGACGTCCATCAGTTCACGCTCGCCGGTGACGAGCTCTCGACGCGGATCACGGCCCTCGACGACCGAGCGTCCGAACTCGGCAGGACTGTCGAGAAGGTGCTGCGCATCCCGATCATCGCGAGGGAGACAGCCGACGAAGCCTGGGCTCGCGTCGAACGGCAACTGAGAGAATCCGATTCCACTGCGTTCGAGATCGATCGGGGCGGCATCCTCTGGTCCGGATTCGACCGCATCGGCTACGAGCACAGCATCGGTCTTGTCGGAAGCTACGAGGAAGTGGCACAGCGACTCTCGTCGTATCGAGATCTCGGCGTGGACGGTTTCGTCCTGTCGGGTCGGCCACACATCGAAGAGCTGCACCGGGCGGGCGAGCATCTCCTGCACCTGGTCGATCCCGAGGGTCGGATCCGCAAGGAAGAGAAGGCCACCACAGAAGGACAGGCCTCTCACCTGCTGCAACTGGAGCGTGGCGAGGAACACGGTGACGGCGTAGCCCATGTTGGCCAC
>NZ_JBEOXI010000929.1:0-1302 GCF_040296465.1 Streptomyces sp. NPDC002130 | reverse complement strand
CGCGGCTTCGACATCTTCGAGTTCGAGGCGCATGCCACGAATCTTCACCTGATTGTCCGTGCGTCCGAGGAAGTCGAGGGTGCCGTCGCCGAGAATCCGTACTACCGGCAACTGTTCTACGAGGAGTTGCCGTCGTCGCTACGCATTCTGGAGACAGACCCCAGCCCGGTCAACCAGGTGCGTGCCAGCGTCACGTACAACCAACTTCATCGACTACATGCGGTCGAAGAATCCACTGTGCCCGCAGTGCGGTGCACACAGAACCGCTCAGTGTGCCCCGGGGATGCCGGTCCATCCGTTCGATCACCTACCGTGGCTCGCCGGAACGGGCTGCGTCGTGGGACCGGACACCCCGGAATGGACGTGCCGAGCGTGCAGTCACTCATGGGGACAGATGTTCCCGCCGGATCACCCGCAGCACGACTGATCAGTTCGCGGCGAAGCCGGGAAGCCGATCGATGTCCGCGATGATCGAATACTCCGCGGCGTCACCCTGGAGGATTCGACTCTGCTCGCCGTGGACGTCGACGGGGACGTCGCCGGCCAATGTCACTCGGTGCACACTGCGTGCCTGAGTTCCGTAGTCGGCGATCCCGTAATGCTGAGTCGCCTGGTTGTCCCAGATCGCCAGGTCGCCGGCCGTCCAGTTCCATCGAACAGTGTTTTCCAACTTGATGATTCGTGCCTGCAGGATCTGGTAAAGAGCGACCGACTCCGACGGCTTGAGCCCAACGAACTCCTTGAAGAAGTGACCGAGCAGGAGGGTCTTCTCCCCCGTCGCCGGATGGATACGCACCACCGGGTGTTCGGTCTCGTAGATCTCACGGGTGAATTCGGCGTAGTAGGCCTGGCGCTGCGCATCTACCGGGTTCGCCTGGTTGGCGACCTCGGCGTAGTCGTAGGCATTGGTGTGAACGGCCCGCAGATTCTCGACGAAGACTTTCAGTGAAGGCGGCAGTTGGTCGTATGCAGCGGTGGTGGACGCCCACGTGGTCGCTCCGCCGTACTCGGGAATGGTCGTCGCTCGCAGAATCGAGGCTTTCGGGATGCGGTCGACGAACGTCACGTCCGTATGCCAACTGTTGGCGGCGCGGTCGAGCACCAACAGCTTGTCGCCCCTGGACTTCACCGTCGGGTGCGGGGTGGTCTGCGTGCCGAGGGTTCCGGCGAATTCGTACTGCGACGTGTCGTCGAGATGCTGCTGCCCTTGGAAGAACACAACCTTGTGGTCAGGTCGGACGTACCGGCACGGATCTTGCGGGGCAGCAGGCCCGGGGTGGCCGGGAGGTCGGCGGCGACGCC
>NZ_JBEOXI010000928.1:0-1304 GCF_040296465.1 Streptomyces sp. NPDC002130 | reverse complement strand
CGGTGTGCCGGGCCGCCGACCGGTGGGCGCGCGACGAGCGGCCCGCGCGGCGGCGCGCCGCGGTGGCGTACGGACTGCGCGTCGTGCCCATGCGGATCGGCCACGCGATGACGTCGGAGTACTTCTTGACCAGTTCCTTGATCTTCCATTCCGACGTGTAGTCGTGCAGGCCGTTCTCGGAATCCTCGGGCATCAGGTGCAGGGTCACGGAGCTGCCCTGCGGCGCCTCGTTCACATGCTCGAGCGTGTACGTGCCTTCGCCGGTCGACTCCCAGCGCGTCGCGTGATCTTCACCGGCGCGACGGGTCAGCAACGTGACCTTGTCCGCCACCATGAACGTGGAGTAGAAGCCGATGCCGAACTGACCGATCAGTTCTTCGGATGCCGCTGCATCCTTGGCTTCCTTGAGCTTACGACGCACCTCGGCGGTACCGGACTTGGCGAGCGTGCCGATCAGGTCGACGACCTCGTCACGCGACATGCCGATGCCGTTGTCGCGGATGGTCAGGGTGCGTGCCGCCTTGTCGATGTCGATCTCGATATGCAGATCGGAGACGTCGACGTCGAGGTCTTTGTCCTGGTACGACTCGAGGCGGAGTTTGTCCAGCGCGTCCGAAGCGTTGGAGATCAACTCACGAAGGAAGCTGTCCTTGTTCGTATAGATTGAATGAACCATCAGATCCAGCAGCTGACGTGTTTCTGCTTGGAACTCGAGCTGCTCGGTATGCGCGGTCACTTCGATCCCTTTCTCTTCTCGGACTGATCACAGGGATTTTACTCGACCTCGAATGCCGCGGGCCGCCCCCCGCACGGACAAGGGGAGGCCACGCGACCTGCGCATGACCTCCCGTTATCTTCACCCACCGATCTACTCGGTGACGTTCACCATCGAATAGTGCGAGACGCCGCCGGCCAGCACCCTGAGGTGATCGTCCGAAGCGCCCAGAGTGTGTTCGATGGCCACCAGCCGCGAGACGTAGTGCCCGACCGGATACTCGGCCGTCATTCCGATACCACCGTGCATCTGAATTGCTTCCTGACCGATCTGATGCGCAGCGCGACCGACAGCCAGCTTCGCTCGCGACGCGATGGTCGGATCGATCACACCGTCGGCGATGGCCATGGTGGCGTACAGACTCATGCTGCTCGCCAGTTCGAGAGCGACGTACATGTCGGCCGCACGATGCGTCAGCGTCTGGAACTTCGCGAGCGGAACACCGAACTGCTTGCGCTGCTTCAGATAATCCGTCGTCAGTCGGAGCGCTTCGGTCATGATTCCGATGGCCTCGGCACACAGAGCTGCC
>NZ_JBEOXI010000927.1:0-1305 GCF_040296465.1 Streptomyces sp. NPDC002130 | reverse complement strand
GCCTCGCCGCTCTCGTCGGAGGCGAGGTGGACGACGAGGTCGTCAAGGTGGTGAGGAGTTCTGCAACTGGCCCGAGGGCGACGCTGTCCCCGGCAGCGAGGTAGGTCAGTAGCTGCACGACGGCGTCGCCGACCGACGGCGGAATCTCGATGCTCACGCCGTCGAACACCAGCGTGGTCGTGTCCGTCGAGGCTTCAGCTCTCTGGGCCAGAGCCGTCTTGATCCGCTCGGCAGCGTTGCCGTCGACTGCGGAAACTATGTGGTCGATGCTCACGCGGTATATCTCCGATCGAAGGCAGTGTTTCGCAAGCATAGACAGCGACAGTGTCCGTCGGCACGCTGGCTAGCGCCGTGTGCGTTGCATTACATGAGTGCCGTGAGTGGAAAACGATTTACCCACGTAGATCCGAATTCGAAGGTTTTGGCGCCCAAAGATATTCGATGTGACGCATACGTAACTCACCAAAATTGGTGTACCCGCAAGTAACATCCTGAGCGTGGCTAGACGATCGGTAACGGTGAGATTCGACGTAGAGGAACTGAGGGCCCTAGAGACCCTCCAAGAGCTCACGGGCGCGGACATTTCCAGCGTCATTCGTGAAGCTGTGATCGAGCATGCTCGTCGATGTGTTGCACAGGGAAAGCCCCGCGGCATCGCCGAGCGACGCAAATCGCTGACCTTGCAGGAAGCCTTCGCCAAGTACTCCGCGTTGTGCACCGACGAGGAGCGGGAAGCGTCGTAGCGCTCTGTCGATGCGATGGTGACCGGTTGAGTTCACAGTGATTCTGGCTGTGGCGCTGGGTAGTTCGTTCGAGGAATATTGCAGCAACAGAAGTGTTGCGTAGACCTCTGACAGGAGCTGGCCAGTGACGGACGTCCTCGAACTCTCCACCGATGTATTGGTGATCGGTGGTGGCCCCGCCGGCGCGTGGGCAGCGTTGCGCGCGGCCAAAGCCGGTGCAGACGTCGTCCTGGTCGACAAGGGTTACTGCGGAACGAGCGGCGCAACGGCCCCATCCGGAACGGGTGTTTGGTACGTCGAACCGGATACGACTGCCCGTGAGCGGGCAAAGGCCGGTCGTGAGGCGCTCGGCGGATATCTTGCCGACCACCATTGGATGGACCGCGTCCTCGAGCAGACCTACTCCAACATGGATCTCCTCGCGGTGGAGGGCAGATATCCGTTCCCCGTCGACTCCAGCACGGGCAAGCAGATACGCACCGGCTTGCAGCACCCCCGGCGAACCGGCCGCCGAGCCGTCCGCACCGGAACCGGCGTACGCGGGGACGGTCACCGTCATCGC
>NZ_JBEOXI010000926.1:0-1307 GCF_040296465.1 Streptomyces sp. NPDC002130 | reverse complement strand
GGATCTACCTGGCCCGGCGCCTGTGGCAGGGCGGGGTGTGGACGAGCCGCGCCCTGATCGCCGTACAGGCGTGGTGTCATCTCCGTTGGTCTGCGATTCGATGCTGATTCTGAAGCGGTGGAGTGCGCGGGCGAAGTCTGCGACCTCGGACTCGGTCCAATCGTGCAGCCTGCCGGCGACTTGGTCGAGCCGACGCGCGTCGGCGGCGTCGAGGTATTTGCGGCCCGCCTCGGTGAGGTGCAGCGGATTGCCCTGTCGAACGGATCCCGGATCGACATACACCCAGCCTGCCTCGATGCAGCCGCGAACTTGGCGCGAGATGGTCGAGCGGTTGACGCCGAAGACTTCGGAGATCTCCGTGGCCTTGCAGCCGTCGTTGCGGCCGATGAAGGAGAGGAAGGAATGCTGCGCGATCGACGGGTGGTCATCGGAATGCCGATCCCCCGTCATCAGCTGCCGCGTCAGGTGCACCAGCTCGTCATGAACGGCTGGTGGACCGGTGAGCGCCATTGCTCCGTCGTGTTGCACTGCGCAACTATAACGCTGCCCCTAGTCCCGATTGCAATATGACCGCCGCCACCGACAAGAAGTCCGTCGGTGGCGGCGTGAAAGGTTAGACGAGATCCTCACCGTTGCGGCGAGCAGTTGCCCAGTCCTTGAAGAATCCCTTGCTGATAACTCCCAGCACGACCAAAACCAACGCCGGCCAGATCAGAACGTAAATGGTCAGTAGAGCAGTACTCATCCGTATTCCTTCCACTTGTCTCGACGGTTACTTTCCGGACGCTCCCACGGCAGGAAACTCGTCCTCGTCGAAGTCTCCCGTCCGCTGCTTGATCAGTTCGAAATCGAACGTCTCACGCTGATTGACGGACATCGCAAAGCACACGACGGTACTGACGGCATAGGCCACCAAAGATCCGCTGAGCGTTGGGTAATCGTGCAGGAAGCCGATTGCGAACGGCGCGGACAGCACGATCGCCAGGCCGCCGACGATCTGCGCAACCTTCAGACCGAAGAATCCAAATGTCATGAGCCCCAGCACCACTCCGATACCGACAACGGCAACGATGTCGGAGAGTATCCCGAACATCCCATCCATCGGCACCCAACTGAATCGGACGGGCAAGAAGGCAGCAAGGGCCACCAGCACCGACACAGTGAAGGCTTTGTTGGTGACCTTTCCCCAATAGAAGCTCGCGATAACCGGGAACACCAGTCGATGATCGACGTCGACACCCTGGGCCGCGCGGTGGTGGCCGCCGCGCTCTCCCCGGCGCCCGGCGGCGGCGTGCACCACGTGAACC
>NZ_JBEOXI010000925.1:0-1313 GCF_040296465.1 Streptomyces sp. NPDC002130 | reverse complement strand
ACATCTCCCGCATCACCATCGTCGTCGGCGTGGAGGACCTGCCGCTGGAGCAGGTACATCTGGCGTGAGCACCTTCTCGACGGGTCGACCGGTCGCCGCTGGCTGACTGTGGAGGACGACGAGGGTGAACTGGAGATGACTCTCTGGATGCGTCGGGAAGGAACCAACCTGGTCCCGAACGGCGACGTCGTTCTCGACGACAAGGTTCACCGCAAGATCGAAAGTGGAACGGCGAAGTTCACGGCCGAGGGTACGACGGGTACGGCCCCTTCCGGCTCGATGGAATACGCGGACTATGCGACCGCCGACAAGACCGGTCTGATCGCATTCGAGAAGTGGGCGCGCGGACAGTCGTGGGAGGTTTCCACGGGACGGGCGGTCACTCGCAGCGAACTCACTGTCATCCACTCGGGCCCCCCGGAATGAGCCTGTATCGACTCGATGTGGAACCGACCGACGTGAATGCCTCGGCACTGGGGTTGGTGCTGGGAGCGCCCTCGCCGCCGGCCCTCGCCGAGTTGGTGATCGAAACTTCCGATGCGACGTTGACACTCGGAGTGCTCGGGGCATCTCACGTGGTGACGGCCCGGGCGTCGGGAAAGGAACTGACCGAGCAGGTTTCGTGCGATGCTCTTGCCGCCGGCGGTGAACCCTTGCCGGCAGTGGAGTCCACGGATAACTACCGGTTCGAGTCTTCTTCGCTGGTCCTGGACCGAGTCGAATTCGATTCGGAAGCTGCATCGTTGAGAGAGTCCGCCGGCCAGGACGGTTGGATCTGCGGATCCTTTCCCGGCGACGACACAGCGTTGACCGCGTTGTGTGGCGTGCGAGACCGCCAGGGGTGGAGTTGGCAGAGTTGGCATTTGTACCCGGGGGAGGGGACAGGAGTGATCGTGAAGACGCGCAGTAGGTGGCGACCGTGAGGGGGCGGACGTGGTTGGCTCCGGTGATGGTGGCGGCCGCAATTGTGTTGTCGGCGTGCGGTGGTGGCGCCAAGGACTTCATCGCGGACAACTATTCCAAGACGTCCCAGGATGGCGACGTCGTGTTGTACTCGTCGAAAGATCCAGTGGGCACGACCGTCTCGCGGATTGTCGACGCGGACGAACCAGCGGCGCGAAGTGCTGACGGCGGCAACGAATACCTGCGCTACGACGACGACATCGTCACTGTCAGTTCGGCTTCGGGCGGTGGCAGCACCATCAAGGTAGAGGACATCGACGGCACGTATCGCAGCGGCGGATACGCGTACCTGGGCCACCCGTGGGTCGATCCCGAAGTGATTGCGGATGCGGTGTTCTATCTCGTAGGGC
>NZ_JBEOXI010000924.1:0-1313 GCF_040296465.1 Streptomyces sp. NPDC002130 | reverse complement strand
AGCGCACTTTGGGACGGCTCGCCGCCTGCGGCGCAACAACTCCCGATTCGGTGTCGGCCTGCAGTTGCAACTGCGCTCGGTGCCCCGCCCGGCCGTCGCGGAACAGTGAAACGAGTTGACCCGGCAGGCGCAAGGCGGCGCGGCCCAGAATCTCGGCTGATCCGCTACGCCGCACGTCCGTCTTCTGCTGCGCGGGCGGTTGCGGCGAGAACAGCTGGCGAGCAATCGCCGACGCCCGTTTGCCGTCTGCCAGAGAATGCGCGACCTGCAGAACTGCGATCAGCGCCGGGCCACTGCAGCGCGGCACGCCGGTGACGCCGTGAAACAGGTGCAGCGCCCACGGCGACTCGCGCGGATCGACGTGGTTCTCAAGGAGTTTCTCGATTCCCTGAATGCACGAGATCCACGAGTCATCGGTCAGCTCATGCACTCTCACCAACGAGGCATCGACCGGCATGGGTTCCCAGACCGGATAGTCGAGGTGCCACGGTGATTCACGAATCCGAACATTGAGATCCGGAATGAGCGACGCTCGTTCCACCGCTGAGCGGCGTAGCTCGTCGATCGACTGGCTCTGACCGTCGAAACAGTAGAGCAGCAGCTGATCGTTCGGGATCTTCTCCGAAATCCAGAAGGTTTGGGCATCGGTGGGCGTCATCCGTAACACCGGGAGACGGTACCACCGGCTTGTCAGCTCTTTTCTGCAGCAGCTTTCAGCTGGGACAGGCCCTTCTCGAAATCCTTACCGACAAGCTTGTCCATGCTGAAGATGAAACCGAAGATCTTGAAGAACAGATTCTTCTTCCCGGTCATCTTCCACGTCACCTGAACATCACCGGCATTCGGCGAGATGAGAAAGGTGGTGACGTTCTGCGCCTTGAACGGCTTGAGGAAGGCCAGGTCCAGAACTACGCGTTCATTCGGGACGGATTCGGTGATCACCATCGAGCCGGAGCCCGCCTTCTTGTTTCCCGCCCAGGCGTACGAAGCCCCGACGCCCGCGTCCGGACCCGCGTACGTACGCTGCATTGCCGGGTCGAGACCTTCCCAGGGCGACCACTGCGTCCACTGGTGGAAATCGTTGATCAACGCGAAGACGTCCGATGCTTCTGCCTTGACGATCGTCGTACGTTCTACCAGGAATTCGTCGGAATTCTGCGAAGCCATCGTCGATCTCCAATTCTCGGGCCTGACAAGTGTTCGGAATTATCCACGGTCGACGAGATCGGGGCGATTCGGCACTCAGCCCCGCAGGCACGCTCGCCACCGGAGGTTCGGTCAGCTTCGGCTTCCAGGGCAGCTACAGCGGCAGC
>NZ_JBEOXI010000923.1:0-1313 GCF_040296465.1 Streptomyces sp. NPDC002130 | reverse complement strand
GTCAAGCGCGGTGCTCAAGGCGTCGGCGATGCCGTCAACGAGACCGTCGTGCTCTCGTTCGTTCTCGTGTTTGTCGCCAACCTCGCAATTACTCAGTTCTACCCGCTGTTCGTCTCGTTGAAAGGTGCCTATTGATGCACCTGCCCATCGCAATTCGTGCCAAGCGGGTCAGTTCGCGCACCGTCGACGGCCTGAGTCGCCTCGGCGATCAGTTCACGTTCCACGCGCGTGTCATCACCTCGATTCCGGCAACCCTCAAGCGATATTGGCGTGAAGTCGCCCGTCTCGTCGCCCAGGTGGCCTTCGGTTCTGGCACCCTGCTCGCCGGCGGCGGCAGCGTCGTCGTGATCTTCGCGATCTCGTTCTTCGCAGGTTCCCAGATCGGACTCGAGGGCTACCGCGGACTGAACCTCGTCGGCCTCGCACCGCTGTCCGGCGTGATGTCCGCCATCGCGAATACTCGTGAGGTCGCACCACTCGTTGCCGCAATCACCTTGGCTGCCAAGGTCGGAACTGGATTCACCGCGCAACTCGGAGCCATGCGGATCTCCGAGGAAATCGACGCACTCGAAGTCATGGCGATTCCCTCGCTGCGGTACCTGGTCACCACCCGAATGATCGCGGCGCTCATCGCGGTGGTCCCGCTGTACCTCGTCGGCCTGTTCGCTTCGTACATGGCAACGGCGCTTGCGGTGATCCGGGTCAAAGGCCAGTCGGAAGGAACATACGGCTACTACTTCAGTCTTTTCCTCTCTCCCAACGACATCTGGTTGTCCTTGATAAAAGTCATGGTGTTCGCGGTCGTCGTGACCCTCGTGCACTGCTACTACGGTTATACCGCGACGGGTGGACCTGAAGGCGTCGGCCGAGCAGCCGGACGAGCGCTGCGCACCAGCATCGTCTTCCTTGCCTTCACCGACGTCGCCATGACCATCGCGCTCTGGGGACTCAAACCTCAGGTTCCCGGGTTGACCGGATGATCGTCACGAATTCCAGCCGAATCACCCTGGCACTGCGGGGTTTACTCGCCGTGGTCATCCTGATCCTCGCCTACGTCTTCTTGTTCAGCAGAGGTACGGACTCCACCGGTTCCACACCGCAGGTCAGTGCTGTCGTCCCCGCCAGTGCCGGTGCGCTGCGAGTCGGATCCTCGGTACAGTACCGCGGCGTCGTCGTCGGCGCTGTGGCCGAGATCGAGCCTGGCACCACCGCTTCCACCATCTCGCTCGCAATCGACGAGGGTGCGTTCGAGGACATACCGTCGACAAGTCAGGTGCGGCTGATGCCCCGCAACATCTTCGGCGACTTCTTCG
>NZ_JBEOXI010000922.1:0-1314 GCF_040296465.1 Streptomyces sp. NPDC002130 | reverse complement strand
ACGCGGTCCAGGCCCTTCGGGGTTGACGAAGCGGCCCTCGTCCGAGCGGGTCCACTCTCGTACGGCCCATCGCTCCTTGATCGCCCAACGACCGTCGCGTCGCTCCATGTGGTCGATGAATCGCGCACCGCTGGTGAAGTTGACCATCCCGATGCCTTCGGGACCGCCCCAATGTGTGGACATCGAATACGCCTCGCTGATCGCCTGGTCGCCGTGTAGTTCGACCAGGTGGTTGCCGATGTGATGCATCGTGCCGCCGATCGCCGAGAGTTTCGGTGTGACCCAGGCGATGTACTCGTCTATGTTGCCGTCGAAACCGGTGTGGTGGACAACCCGGGAAAGTCGGTGACGGATGACATTCTCGATTTCGACCACGCGCATCCGACACACGACGTTGCACGGTTGATCGACCGCGACGGTATTCGCAACAAGGGCGAGAACGACTACAAGCACATGCAATTCGACAACAAGGATCGGTACTTGTTGACGAAGCTGATGACGATGCCGGAGTCGGACGAGGCAAAACTCGACGACATCAGTATCGAGCAGTGGTTCGAGGACACTCCGCACTTTTTCACCACCAACTTCTGGTACATGTGGGAGACCACATTTGCGTTCAAGCGGGTGAGTTCGGCGATGGAGCTGCGCCGGTACATGAATCGAATGATTCTCGAGTTCAGTCGCATTCAGACTCTCGCGGGTGTCACCAGGTCCCCGTACAACCAGTACGAGAGCATCATCTTGCCGATGCGGACCTTCCTCGAAGGCAAGGGTGTGAAGTTCGTCAACGAACTGAAGATCACGGAGTTCGTGTTCAAGGACACTCCGCTTCGCGACGAGATCACCGTGACGGGACTCGACTACGAGAACGTCCGCACCGGTGAGAAGGGCCGAATCGACGTAGCGGAGGGCGATTTCGTCTTCGACACCAACGGCAGCATCACCGACAGTTCGTCGATCGGCGATCTGGATACCCCGATCGTGGAAGACATGAGGTACGCGCCGAGTGCGCTGCTGTGGAAGCAGGCAACCGAGCACTTCTACGATCTCGGGAATCCCGACAAGTTCTTCGGAGATCGGGAGCAGAGTGAGTGGACCAGCTTCACCGTCACCACCTCGTCACACGAGCTCATCAACGAGATTTCCCGAATCACCAAGCAGCTCCCCGGAAATGCGCTCAACACCTTCGTGGACTCGAACGTACTTCTGTCGATCGTGGTTCACCATCAGCCGCACTATCACGCTCTACGCCGGTACCGGCTCGATCCCGGCGATCTCCAGCTCACGGCCGCTGCGCAGGTCGTTGGAGGGCTG
>NZ_JBEOXI010000921.1:0-1318 GCF_040296465.1 Streptomyces sp. NPDC002130 | reverse complement strand
GCATGATCACGCCGTCGCAAGCGGAGTTCGAGACGGTCTCGACCAACTGCTTCATGTTGCCGCGCCCCAGATCGACAAACGAACCGCCGACCAGGGTGAGATCGAGTTCGGTGGCGAATTGCCTCACGGCCCCGAGTGAGCTGTGGGGCCAGATGTAGTCGTCACCCACGACGAACCACTTGCGCGCTCCGACGTTGTCGCGCAGCCACTTCAGTGCCGGTGCGATCTGCTGTCTCGGGGTTTCGCCCGAACAGTAGATGCCGGACCTTTCCTCGCCGCCCTCGTAGAGCGAGGTGTACGAGTACGGAATGCGGCCCGCGACCACTGGAGCGAGTGCGTGGCGGACCGAGGAGATGTGCCAACCGCTGACGGCGTCGATGGCGCCTGCGTCCAGAAGCTGTTGCACGCGGGCGGCGACGGCGTTCGGCGTCGCGCCGCCGTCGATCACTTCGATCTGCACTTCGCGTCCCAGTACGCCACCGGAGTTGTTGAGGTCGAGGGCGGCCAGCTCGCTGATTGCTTCGCAGGAGGGGCCGAACAGTCCGGCCGGCCCTTGGAGGGGAACCACCATGCCCAGGCGCCATACCGCGCTGCGCGCGCGTTCGAGCGCGCCGGTAGCGCTCATGCGTCGCCGCCGGAATCGGAAGTCAGCGGCCTGGCCTGGGTTACTATCATTTCATTTGAAAGTATTGCCCGAGAAGTGTGAACTACGCAACAGCGGGGGAGCGATCAGTGGGAAAAAGTGACTCCGGAATTCTTGATGCGTCGTTGACGACCGCGCTGGTCCGAGCAGCCCGAATGGCCGCGGCGGCGGCGGAGAAGACGCTGGCCGCAGAGAATCTCACTCTCGATCACTGGATGACGCTCGAAGCCTTGGCGTCGACCGAGGGGCTGACGATGGCTGAGTTGCGCGATCGAACGGGAACACCGGCTCCCACGCTGACGCGGGTCGCGGACAAGCTGGTCTCGCTCGCGCTCATCTATCGGGAAGTCGGCGAGGACGACCGCCGGAAGGTGCGCGTGTTTCTCTCCTCGCGCGGAAAGTCCTTGCACAAGCGGGTTGCTGCAGATATTCGCGTGGCCGAGGAGTCCTGGCTGACGTCGAAAGAGGAAGTGAAGCTGCGAGAGGGGCTCCGCCCCTGCGCGCCTTCCTGGTAGGGGGACTACCAGAAAGGCGCACGGGGCCGAAGGCCTTATTTGCCGCGTATTGCGTCGAATACCTTGGGGTCGACCAGGGTTGAGGTGTCTCCGAGGTCTCGGCCTTCGGCTACGTCGCGCAGGAGGCGGCGCATGATCTTGCCGGATCGGGTTTTGGGCA
>NZ_JBEOXI010000920.1:0-1318 GCF_040296465.1 Streptomyces sp. NPDC002130 | reverse complement strand
ACCGCGAGTAATCGAGTTCTGCCGTCGACGGCCAACCGTTCTTGTCGTCGGTGCCGCCGCGAGCAGTCTTGATCGCCAGGCGAACCAGATCGGAGGAACGGTATCCCGGCCAGCCGTGCATGATCCGGCGCCACCGGGCGGGAACCGCCGACGCTCCCCAACGGGCGCCGAGGAGGCCACCCGCGATGGCCGCAGTCGTGTCGGTGTCCCCGCCGGCTCGCACGGCTGCTTCCAGCGCGTACTGGAGGTGGCGAGCATCGGCATTGTCCGTGGAAGTGATGGCCCACCAAGCGGTTTGAAGTGCATGCACCACCCAACCGTTCTTGGAGAAGTCCTGAGGTTTCCCGGTTTCGGCCTGATCGAGCAGCGGGCCCCAGTATTCGGCGACCTCCTGATCGGCAACGGAGAGGAAGTCGCGAGCCCCCTCGAAGTTGCCGGCGACAACGGCATGGCGGATGGCGTGGGTCCACAACTCGCACGCCTGTCCGGCGCGCGGGTCGTCATGCGTGAGTGAACTGATCCGGTGCGCGGCCGACCTGGCTCGCTCTGCATCGTCCAAGTAGGCGAGGGCGACGGGAGCGGTGCGCATGAGCGAGCCGTTGCCGGCCTTGCGGCCGCTGATCGCCCGCGCACGATCCGCCATGACGGCTGCGCTTTCGGAGCGGGTAGACAATACCGCTCGCGTCTGGTTGCCGATGTCTGCGGGCTTCGAGTCGTACCACCGGATGAACTGTGCTGCAATGGCATCGAGGCCATCAGAGCCGCCGATGTCGATTCCTGTCGCGGCCACCTCGGCGATTGAAACTGCCATCGAGGTGTCGTCGGTCCATTCTCCCAGCGCCCAGTTGAACGGACCGCCGCCGATCATGTCGATGGTGACCTCGGTGTTCGGATAGGTGAATTCGTACCCGGCGCCGAGTGCGTCGCCTGCTGCGGTGCCGAGCAGAACGCCGGCCGCTCGATCGGACTGCTGTGCGGTGAGTTTCATAGCCACCTTTTCAAGTTCGCGGAGATCGTTTGATCAACTTTGCGCTAACCATAGATCATGTTTGAGATAACATGCAAGGGTGAATAAATGGACAGACACGAGCGGCAGGGCATTATCGGACTACCCGCGTCCGTCCGTGGCAGTGGACGTCGCGGTGTTGACGTACAGCGGTGAATCCCTGAAGGTTCTGGTTGTTCGGCACCGTCTGGGCTCGCTGATCTTCCGGAGCAGTTGGATCTGCCTGGTGATCGTCCGCGTCCCGAGATTGCTTCAGGGCGCGGCGCCAATCACAGTTTCACCATCGAACCGCAGCTGTGGTCCGAGCTGGAC
>NZ_JBEOXI010000919.1:0-1319 GCF_040296465.1 Streptomyces sp. NPDC002130 | reverse complement strand
CTTCGGTGTGCACGTGATCGTCACGACGTCGAGGTGGGCCCAAACGACGAAGCACTTCGTGTCGAACCACCCCACCATGGAGTGAATGTCCGTTATCTTCCTCGATAGTGGTTGCAATCTCGTGGCTCCACCGCGTTCCCACGCGGATGCTGTCACCACGAAAGGGAGCACACACGAAAGGGAGCACACCTGTGAATGGACTCGAAACGCCTACTCGTTTGTCCCGGACCACCGCCGCGCTCGGTGTCGGCGCGCTCGCTGCCGCGATCACCTTCGGCAGTGCAGTGGGTACTGCATCAGCCGATAGTCCAGTCGTCGACTTCGGCAGTATCTCGTTCTCGGTGACCAACGGTCCCGACAACACCATCTACGACATCAACGCAATCATCAATCTCCCGCCCGGCACACTGCCGCCAGGGATGATGAACCCTCAGATCACTGCGCCCGCCGCGCCCTCTCAACCAGTCGGAGACCCGTTTGCAGGCACCGCATTGGACTTCGTTCTGAGCTTCATTCAGGCTGCGGCCAGTTAGCCGACAACAAAAAAACGAGGCCCCAACTCAAAGGAGTTAGGGCCTCGTCTTGTGGTGGGCGAAGGGGGACTTGAACCCCCACGTCCCGAAGGACACTGGCACCTGAAGCCAGCGCGTCTGCCATTCCGCCACTCGCCCGAGCAACGCCGAAACATTATCACGACAAACTTTGAAAGTTCTATTCGTGCAGTTCAGGGCACGAATCGATGAACACCGAGCACCCAAAAGCCCAGAACCGATACCATGCTGAAACAGCGGCCAGGTACTGCCGAAGCGACATTTGACAGTACCGTGGAACCTGTACAGCAGTTTGGACGACACGCGACAAGGCGGTGCCGGCGCTACTTGCCGAGCATTTTGCCGTCGTAGATGCGAGGCGAGAGGAGGGCCCGATGGGCATCGTGCAGCGTTTCGAACGAAAGCTCCAAGGAGCTGTCGGCGACGCATTCGCGCGGGTCTTCGGTGGTGGTGTTGTGCCGCAGGAAGTAGAGGCGGCGCTCCAGCAGGAGGCACGTGACCGCGTCGAGCACCTCGGCGGCGGAATCCTTCTCGCCCCCAACAACTACGTGATCACCATCAACAACTCCGATCACGAAGAGTTGGCCGCCGATCGCGAACTGACGACAAAAGCTTTCAGCCGACACCTGCAGGATTTCATCCGCGATCAGGGTTGGCAGACGTACGGCGATATCTCGGTCACATTCGAGCCTTCGCCTACGCTCCACACCGGTCAGTCACTCACCCGCGCGCTGACACCTGAAGATTAGCGCACGACATGGGCAGTCC
>NZ_JBEOXI010000918.1:0-1320 GCF_040296465.1 Streptomyces sp. NPDC002130 | reverse complement strand
GAAGTCTCACTTTCGACCAATAGGAGCCTCGAGTGACGTGGAAGACGCGCAGCGCAGCCATTCTGGCAGGCGTCGTCGCTGCCGGTTCGATCGCCGCCATCGGGACCGGTGTGTCGAGCGCCGAGACGTCGGACAGTGTTGTCCAGTACGTCGCACTCGGCGATTCCGCAGCGGCCGGCCCACTGGTAAACGCACAGGACTCGTCGTCGCCGGGCTGCCTACGATCACTCGACAACTACCCTTCCGTAGTGGCGCAAAGACTCGGCGCTCAACTCACGGACGTGACCTGCTCGTCGGCGCGATCCGCCAACGTCACGGACACCGCACAACCGACGTTCTCCGGTCAAGTACCGCCGCAGGCAACAGCATTGGGTCCTGACACCGACCTCGTCACCATCACCATCGGCGCCAACGACATCTCGTTGTTCCCGACAGTTCTCAGCTGTGTCAATCCACTTCCCGAACCCACCGGAACTTCCTGCCGTGACAAGTTCACCGCGGGTGGCGTAGATCAGCAGCGACACATGATCGAAAATGTCTCCGCGGGTTGGGGTTCCATGATCGAATCGGTTCGCGACCGTGCGCCATCGGCACGCATCGTCGTGATCGGATACGGGACATACATCGCCACCGGCGGATGCCCCGGCACCCAACCGTTCTGGCCGCGCGACGCCGACTATCTCCAGAGTGTGATCGACTACGGCAACACTGTCATGGCAGCGACCGCTGCCCGTCACGACGTCGAGTACGTCGACATCACCGAAGCCACTGCCGGACATGACATCTGCACGGATCCGGCAACCGCGTTCTACACCGGAATCGTCCCGACCCAGCCGGCGGTTCCACTGCATCCCACCGCAGCCGGAATGCAAGCCATCGGCAACGCCGTCGCCGACGCTCTGTCCTGAGCCCTCCCCAGCACAATTCATTCAGCACTCGCGAAAAGGGTGGAACAACCATGTCAATTCAACGAGACGCTCCACCGCTGCCGTCCGTCGACGGCGCCCCCGTCGGAACCCGTGACAAACTGCTCGGCGGCACACTCGTCGCACTGTTTCTCGCAAACATGCTCAACTTCTTCGATCGGGCGATCCCCTCGGTCGTCGCCGAGCCGATCAAGAACGAGTTCTCGCTCAGCGACCTGCAATTGGGATTGATCACCTCTGCCTTCACCCTCGTCTACGCAGTCGCAGGACTGCCTCTGGGCCGGTTGGCCGACACGAAGAACCGTCCCAAGATCATCGGCATCGGCCTCCTGGTGTGGAGCGGCCTGACGGCAGCAACCGGTGCAGCCGGCAGCTACGTGCTGTTCATCCTCGC
>NZ_JBEOXI010000917.1:0-1322 GCF_040296465.1 Streptomyces sp. NPDC002130 | reverse complement strand
GGTGAGCGCGGCGACCGTCCAGGCGAAGCCGAGCGTGCCGCCGCACCCGACCACCAGTGCACGCCGTGGAGCCACAGATCCCCCTGGAATTCAGACCGACATCTCGTCGAGCTCGGCAAAGCTGACGGTCCTGTCGAAGTACCTGATGATCGGGGCAGTGCGATCGCGCTCCAGCGAAGCACGGAACATCGCGAGGGCGTCGACGTGCTCGATGTCTACGTTCGGCGGAGTGTCGGCGTCGTAATTGGCGAGCCAGGGCTTGCTCTCGTACACGTAGGTCATATCTCAGCTCTCGAAGTACCGACGTGGGTTGTCCACCAGCATCGCCTTGACCTGGTCTTCGGTGACACCACGTTCGAGCAGCGCAGGAATGACATCATCACTGATGTGGGTGTAGTTCCAGTTCGGAAGTGCCACTTCTCTTGCAGCACTGGGGAAGTAGTCGATGAAACACGACGCGTCATGTGCCAGAACCATCTTCTCCGCGTAACCGCGACGGGCCATCTCCACCACCGTGTTGACACGATCCTCGAACGACAGGAACGGTTCGAGACCGAAACGGTCCATCCCCAGTAGCGAACCGGCATCGGCCAGCGCACACAGGTAGTCGAGATCGGTGGTGTCGCCGGAGTGACCGATGACCACCTTGGTCAGATCCGCACCCTCTTCGGCCAGAACCTTCTGCGCGACCAGCCCGGATTCAGTGTGCGGATTGGTGTGCACGGTGATCGGCACTCCCGTTTCCACCTGCGACTGTCCGACCGCGCGCATGACCCGCTCGACGCCGGGGGTAAGGCCCGGCTCCTCGATGGCGCACTTCAGGAAGGAGGCTCGGACACCGGTTCCGGCGATTCCTTCCCTGATGTCCTTGACGAACAGTTCGACCATCGGCTCGGGGCCGTCGAACAGCAATCCCGGTCCGGTGTAATGGAATTGGAAGGGAATGTCGTTGTAGGTGTAGATGCCGGTAGCAACGATGATGTTGAGATCGACCTGCTCGTTGATCCGGACGATTCGCGGAATGTACCGGCCGAGGCCGATCACCGTGGGATCGACGATCGTGCTGATTCCGCGGGACTTCACCTCGGTCAGCTTTGCCACCGCGTCCGCTACCCGTACTTCCTCGTCCCAGGGTTCGGGGTAGTCGGGGTAGTTCTGGCGCAACTCCTCACCCAGAACGAAGACATGCTCGTGCATCAACACCTTTCCCAGATCGGCTGTATCCACCGGCCCACGAACGGTTTGTACTGAACTCATCGATCGAACCCCTGACTGTGATCGCCATCACTAACATGAGACAATGAGCTAGTGTGTCTCACGTG
>NZ_JBEOXI010000916.1:0-1322 GCF_040296465.1 Streptomyces sp. NPDC002130 | reverse complement strand
CCACCGTCGGGGCGCACTCGCCACGTCGACGAAGCCTCGGCGAACGGTGCGCTCTGAACACGGGTATCGAAGGTGAACCCACTGCGTAGGTCGAAACGATCGGCAACGTGATCGAGGTAGGACAGGATCTCCGGTTGCGCGGCGTACTTCTCGCTCCAGTCCCACTCCTGTTGCAGCTCTTCGGAGAACGAGTAGGAGTAGTCGAAACTCTCGACGTCGCAGCGTGCGCCCGGGTAGCGGTTGAAATACCACGTGCCGCCCACTCCGGAGCCCGCTTCGAAGCCGTGGACACGCAACCCCTGCTCGCGAAGTCGGTGCATGGCGTACATGCCGGCGACGCCGGCGCCGATGACTACGACGTCGAGTGGTGCGGTGGAGAAGTCAGGATCGGTCATGGTGGTCACGCTACGAGTGGGTTGGTTGGCAGAGGAACGGGTTCTCCCGCTGGGTGGGCGGGCGAGGCGGGTTTGTCCACCGATCGGAGGACACCGATGTCGTCCGGCACTGGGACCGGTAGGCGGACAGACCTGAAGGGAATTGGGGGCCATAGTTGTCTCATCACCGAAACACACGGTCACCGAGACCGACCAATCGAGGAGAACATGATGAGCACCAACACAATTCGACCCGAAGCAATTTCCTTCTCCGGCCTCAGCATGGCAGCTCTGGTTGCCCGCGCCGCCGGTGCGAACACGGTGAAGTCGATAACCGACACATCCGTCACGACGGCGATGATCAGCAATTCGGGTCGCGGCGCCCTGTATCTGGTCGACGCGTCCAATCCGAACGGCGACTGGGTCGTCCCGCCGGCGGACTACATCCTCCCCAACACGAACGTCAACGTAGTCGCCACCAGTAAGAACCAGAACGACTTCCCCATCGTGCTCACGTACCGCTCCGACGACGGTGGAGTGTTCGTCTTCAGTGCCACCAATTCGAAGACCAGGGCAGATGTCGGCGGTACGTACGCCACCGACGACCACGACGTCACGGTGACGATGACCTCGGGTTACCCGGCCATGAATGTCACCTACGTGATCCGGTGACGCTTGCTCACTCCAACAGACCCTGTCGCATCGCAGCGGCGACGGCGGCGCCTCGATCGTTGACTCCGAGTTTCTCGTAGAGGCGCTGTACGTGGGTCTTGACAGTGGAGGGCGCGAGAAAGAGCTGTGCGGCGATGGCCGGGATGCTTGCGCCCTGCGCGATCAATCCGAGAACCTCACGTTCGCGGGCACTGAGCGTCGGACCGGAAGGTTCACTGCGACGCCGGACCTCCCCCACCAATCCGGCGGCGATGCTGGGCGGCAACACATCTCGGC
>NZ_JBEOXI010000915.1:0-1323 GCF_040296465.1 Streptomyces sp. NPDC002130 | reverse complement strand
GGGGTTTAGGGGGAATACGGGTTTGGGGGGGGGGGGGGGGGGGGGGGGCGGGTGTGCATCGCCGGCCCGAAGCGCCCGCAGGACCGAATCCTGTTGTCGGAGTCCAAGACTGCGTTCCGCAAGGACATCCACAACTACGTGGAAGAGAACTACCCGACCGAGCACACCCAGCTCGACGAGGCAGTCGAGGAATCCTTCCCGGCTTCCGATCCCGCGGTTCTGTCGTTTGCCGACGACGGAGCGGTCGACGTTCTCTCCGCTGCCAACGGTGCAGAAGGCCGTCCGAGCAAGCCGGTCGTCGTCAAGTCCGACGCCGGTGAGTTCGTTCTCGACCACGGCGCCGTCGTTGTTGCAGGTATCACCTCCTGCACCAACACGTCCAACCCGTCGGTCATGCTCGGTGCTGCACTGCTCGCACGCAACGCCGTCGAAAAGGGCCTCGCCACCAAGCCGTGGGTCAAGACCAACATGGCTCCCGGTTCGCAGGTCGTCACCGACTACTACGAGAAGGCCGGCCTGTGGCCGTACCTCGAGAAGCTCGGCTACTACCTCGGCGGTTACGGCTGCACCACGTGCATCGGTAACACCGGACCGCTGCCCGAGGCAGTCTCGAAGGCCATCAACGACAACAACCTCTCGGTCACCGCGGTGCTCTCGGGTAACCGTAACTTCGAGGGACGCATCTCCCCCGACGTCAAGATGAACTACTTGGCTTCCCCGCCGCTCGTGATTGCCTACGGCCTCGCCGGAACCATGGACTTCGACTTCGAGACCGATTCGCTCGGTAACGACACCGACGGAAACCCCGTCTACCTCAAGGACATCTGGCCGTCCACGCAGGAAATCGAAGAGACGATCAAGTCCTCGATCGACCAGGACATGTTCCGCAAGTCGTACGCAACCATCTTTGCGGGCGACAGCCGCTGGCAGAACCTCGAAACCCCGAAGGGTGACACCTTCGAGTGGGACGTGAACTCCACCTACGTGCGGAAGCCACCTTACTTCGACGGCATGACGATGGATCCGGCTCCGGTCAAGGACATCAAGGGCGCTCGCGTCCTCGCACTGCTCGGCGACTCGGTCACCACCGACCACATCAGCCCGGCAGGTCCGATCAAGGTCGGTACCCCCGCTGCGCAGTACCTCGACTCCCACGGCGTCGAGCGTGCGGATTACAACTCGCTCGGATCGCGTCGCGGTAACCACGAGGTCATGATTCGCGGAACGTTCGCGAACATCCGTCTGCGCAACCAGCTCCTCGACGACGTCTCGGGTGGTTACACCCGCGACTTCACGCAGGAAGGCGCACCGCAGGCATTCATC
>NZ_JBEOXI010000914.1:0-1325 GCF_040296465.1 Streptomyces sp. NPDC002130 | reverse complement strand
GTAGCCGGCAACGTCGGTGCGCGAGAAAGATTCGAGTACACCGTCATCGGTGATCCCGTCAACGAGGCAGCACGACTGTCCGAGGTCGCAAAGACGGTTCCGGGTAACGTCGCCGCATCCGGTCGGGCTGTGGCTGCCGCTGACAGCGCCGAGGCTGCACAGTGGTCGATCACCGAGAACATCACCCTTCGCGGCCGCCTCGAACAGACCGAGCTCGCGATTCCGTGCGACGCTTTGGAGTCCGAGACCGCCCCCTCAGAGTCCGTGCCTGTTCAGCCCTGATCTCACCTCCCACCCTGAGCGAACGGCACGTTCGGTCGATCCAAGGCGATGAACGCCACGTTCGCTCGATGACTTTCCCTCTTCCCGACGGTCTATATCGGCACAGCGGAAATCCGACGACGCCTGGGAGATGGGTACGACTATGAAACTGACGACGTTTACCATCGTCACTCTCGACGGAGTGATGCAAGGACTCGGTGGGCCGGACGAAGACCGCCGTGGTGGATTCGAGCGGGGCGGATGGTCCGCGCCATTGGTGGACACCGACGCGATGAATTACCTCGTCCAGGTCTACCAGCGAGCTGAGGCCTTCCTGTTCGGCCGACACACCTACGAGATATTCGCCGGATACTGGGGCACGTTCGAGAATCCGGATGTCAACCCCATTGCAAGCGCGTTGAATTCGCGGCCCAAGTATCTTGCGTCGACGACGCTCACCGATCCCCAATGGAAGAACACGACCGCCCTTACAGGTGACACCGCCACAGCGATCGGCGAACTGAAAGCTGTACCCGGCGGTGAGCTCCAGGTGCACGGTAGCGGCAACTTGTGCCGTTGGCTTCTCGCGAACGATCTCGTCGACGAGATGATCCTGCTCATCGTGCCGGTGGTCGTAGGCCAGGGCACTCGACTCTTCCCCGACTCCGGACCGGACATCGCACTCGAACTGGCCGAATCGCAGGCAACTCCGAAAGGCGTGATGATCCAGCGGTACCTGCCCACTGGCCGGCCGAAGTATGCAACAGCCACCGCCGACGGCATCGACTGATCCGGGCAAAGCGCCCGCCGACCTCAGTCGCTCGCCCTGCCCTGATCGTGCGAACGGTACGTTCGGTCGATCTGAGGCGATGGATGTACCGTTCGCTCGATGTCGGGGTGTGTTTTGGGGGTGTGTTTTGGGTATGAGAAAGCCCCCCAACCATGACTGGTTGGGGGGCTTCTCTTACGTTGTGTTCGGCGGTGTCCTACTCTCCCACCCCCGCCGTCGAGCAGCCGTCCGGCGCCCCGGCCCCCCCCACCCACGCACACGCCCCGGCAGAACA
>NZ_JBEOXI010000913.1:0-1326 GCF_040296465.1 Streptomyces sp. NPDC002130 | reverse complement strand
CTTGCTCTCGACCCTCGGCATGATCACCGCGGACGCCAATGCTTTCCTCGTCCCCACACCACGCCCACTGCTCCTGCGCATCGCCCGCTACCTCGACGGCGCCGCAGCATCCATCACCGACGGGGCGAACCTTCCCGACGGACTCGACGACACCCACCGACAGCAATTCGCGGACATCCTCGCCCAGGACGCCGACGGAATCCGGGCCCTCGCCAACACCGACGACGGCGACACCCCAACCCTGTGGCGCACCCCCAACCCGCGCTGACCCCCTGCGCAGCGAATCGCAGTCCACACGCCGAAACCTGCGGGGCGGGCCGCCCGCCGATAGACCAGGGGTGGCTACCGGCGGAGCGTTCGCCATACCCGTTGGGGACCGGGTGATGCCGCCCCCGAAAATTTACGTCCCGTTCACCCCCGTTACCAGTCTTCGCACAGTTACAGCTACTTGAGCATTGAACTACCGAGGAGTACCTCGCCGCCTGCAGGTGAACCGTACCGAGCTAGTTCCTCGCATCCAGGGGTGCGCCGTCACTTACCTCCCACGTACCGAGCGCCCAGCAATGACGCAGTAACATCACACTGTGGTGCGCTGCTTTCCGCCTCGGTTCCAGCGCACCACCCGTTGCCACCGCGCAGGCAGTCGCCCCTTTCACTCGGCCTGCATGATCCACACGTGCAGGAGCTACCCATGGCCTCCCCCGACGAGCGTCTGACCGCCAAACTCGAGCAACTCCCCATCAGCGACGACGCCCCCATGTGTTCACTCCTGCGCACCACCCTGCTCAAACACGCTCAACACGGCAGCGACATCACCGAACCCACTGTGCTGGGACTGCTCGCTATCACCGGCGCCCTCGAAGAACGACTCACCCGACTCGAAGCCACGATTCAGCCCTCCCCCACACCATGACGGCACCACCGCCTCGCATCGACCGACGAAAGCGCGTCCGAAAGTTCCTCGGAGCGAGGTCAGAAATTGCCGTTGTCCTCAGCTGCATCCTCTTCGCCCTCGTCATCGTCTGGTGGGCAGCCTGAAAAAAACTTCTCTGTCGAAAAGACAAGGTCTGTGGGTTATTCGACATAGATTGTCGACACCAGTTCTCGACACCGCTCCCTCAGTACGAACTGGGGTGTGAATCGCGGATTTAGGTGGCACGCCTTTTACGGTGATAGCTGTCGCGGGCGCTGTGCCGACCCGCGGCTCCCAAACGATCATTTTCGGCAGGGGGATGACCACCGAGCTGCCCCGCACCCAGGAACAGCTTCCCCCCGAGTTCTTCACCGCCCCCGAGGGCAACGACCTGCACACCGCCAATGCCAAGC
>NZ_JBEOXI010000912.1:0-1329 GCF_040296465.1 Streptomyces sp. NPDC002130 | reverse complement strand
GGAGTCGACGCGGAGCGTCGGTGACCGACGACAACGCCGCAGATGCGCGTGCCAGGCCCCGCGTCTGTGGGCTGATCCAAACGACAGGCCCTAGTCGCCTCCGCCCCCGCCTCCTCCGTCCCCGCCGCCGTCACTGCCGCCCCCGCCCCCGTCGCCGCCGTCCCCACCGTCGCTGCCCCAGCCGTCGCCGCCGCCGGGTTCGTTGTCGTCGCGGTCCCTGCCGAGGTTGCTGAACCAGGGGCGCTCCCAGAGCTCGTCGTCCGTCTCCCGGCGGGACCTCACGGCACGGAATCGGGCCAGGCCCGTCGTGTCACCCAGGCCGAAGGACACGGCGACCGCATGGGCCATGACGGCGTCCAGGGGGTCGGGGCTCTCGTGGTGCACGTCGGCCAGCGGCAGCAGCACCGTGCCGGGCGGCGGGCCGGGCCACCGTGAGGGGCGGGTCAGCAGCGCGACGCGCCGGTCGTCGCGCAGCAGCCGGGAGCTCTCGGCGTTCTCGCGGCTCAGGGTCCACAGCCGGTCCGGCAGGCGGATCTCGACCGTGCTCTTGGACTTGCGCATTCTCTTGCGGAGTTCGAGCCGTGCGGTGATGTCACCGACGGTCATGACCAGGCCGCCTGCCCGGTCGGCGGCGTCGGGGCGATAACCGTACGGTGCCCTGAGCCGTACGGCGGGAGCGTGCGGACCCCAGACGTCCACGCGGACCAGGCGCCGGTCCACGGCGACGGCGACCGGCCCGGAGGGACCCGGCGCGTAGCGGCGGGCGATCCACAGGGGCACGCCCTCCGCCCGGGCCCGCTCGGCGAGTGAGGCCACCTGGTCCGCCCCGCCGCACCTGCGCACGGCCAGTTCACCCAGCGCGTGGGCGAACTCGGCGGTCCGGCGCACCTTCAGGGGCGCGGTCGTGCCGGTCACGCGGGTGACCGGGACGACGCCCGGGCCCTGCGTCAGCGACTGAAGGGGGCGTTCGGTTCCGCCGCCGCCGAGCCAGCGTCCCCGCAGATACGCCTCGGCCATGGCGGCGAGGTTCAGCTCCTCCAGCGGTGTGCTCCGGCCGCCTCTGCGCAGCCGGTCCTCGGTGAGTTCCGCGGTGCGCGCCAGCGGATTCCGGGACCGTTCCTCGTAGAGCGCCTGGCTCATCGCCACCCCCTTCTGCTCCGGTGTGTAGGAGGTCGGCGACGGTCTCGCCGGTTCCATGACCGGCGGGCCGGAACGGTGAAGGCCCGGCACCCCGGCCGAGCGGCTGGCCCACATCTCGCGCCTGGCGGAAGAGCTCGTCTCCCAGCGGGCCGAGGACCGGGTCGGCCAGACCGTGCGGGTCCTCGTCGA
>NZ_JBEOXI010000911.1:0-1330 GCF_040296465.1 Streptomyces sp. NPDC002130 | reverse complement strand
GTCGATGATCGAGACCTCGACGTTCTTGATGGTGACCGGCGGCTGGTTGATGCCGAGCACACACGCCGACTCACAGGGGCGTGGCATCACCGTCGTGACAGTGGACGAGCTTCGTGGCGGAACATCGATCGATCCTGTGGAGACGGCCGAATCGGATATCGCTCTCCAGCAGCTGACGTCCGGTTCCACCGGATCACCCAAGGCCGTCCAGATCACGCACGAGAACTTCTACACAAATGCGTACGCGATGATCAACCGCATCAAGTTCTCCATCGAGGACGACGTGATGGTGAGCTGGCTTCCGTTGTTCCACGACATGGGCATGGTCGGGTTCTTGACGGTTCCGATGCAGGTGGGCGCGGAGGTCATCAGCATCACGCCGATGGATTTCCTGCGCACCCCGGTGCTGTGGGCGGAACTGATGGGCAAGTACGGCGGAACTGTCACTGCCGCACCGAACTTCGCATACTCCCTCTTGGCTCGTCGACTCGCACAGGCAGAGGACGGGGCAGTCGATCTGTCCAGCGTCCGATACATGTGGAACGGTGCCGAGCCGGTGGATCCTGACACGATGGATGCCCTCGCCGAGGCGGGCGCGCGTTTCGGGTTGAACCCGACTGCTCTGGCCCCCGTGTACGGAATGGCGGAAACCACGCTCGCCGTGTCGATTCCGGATCCCGATCAAGGTCAGGTCCTCGACTACGTCGATCCAGACTTTCTCGAGTCGATGTCTCGGGCGGTGCCGTCCAATCGTCCCAACGCTCGTGCCCTCGCCACACTCGGAAAGATGGTGCCTGACCTCGAGGGTCGCATCGTCGATCGTGACGGCCAGGTGCTCCCGGCCCGAGGCGTCGGAATCATCGAGGTTCGCGGCAAAGCAGTCACTCCGGGGTATGTCACAGTCGACGGACACAAGCCGGCGCAGGACGCCGACGGTTGGCTCGATACCGGTGACGTCGGCTATTTCACCGAAGAAGGCCTGGTCGTGGTGTGCGGGCGAGTCAAGGACGTCATCATCATGGGCGGCCGGAACGTGTATCCGACCGACATCGAGCGAGCGGCCGGAAGTGTTGCCGGTGTGCGTCCCGGAAATGCCGTCGCAATCCGTCTCGATGCTGGCCAGAAGCGTGAGAGCTTTGCGGTCGCCGTCGAGACCAACGCTTTCGAGGATCCGGAAGAGGTCAAGCGTATCGAGCGTGAAGTGGTCCACGCCGTGGTTGCCGACGTCGGTGTCCGACCTCGCGCCGTTGCGGTCCTGGGGCCCGGCCTGCTGGGGCGCGCCGATGGCGACGGCGAGCCCCGAGGCCTCTCCCTCCTCGCCGACCGCTCC
>NZ_JBEOXI010000910.1:0-1330 GCF_040296465.1 Streptomyces sp. NPDC002130 | reverse complement strand
GGGCGCCGACGAAGGGCTGCTGGACACCTACGAGCGGGAACGCAAGCCCCACGCCCGCCGTGTTCGCGAAGTCTCAGATGAGCGGCGGCGGAACTGTAGTCACGTTCGAGCTCAATGCGCCTGACGGTGAGGGCAAGAAGCGGGCGTTCGAGGTTCTCAACGCGCTGCGGGTCATCGACATCTCCAACAACTTGGGAGATTCCAAGTCGTTGATCACTCACCCCGCCACGACAACGCACCGGGCCATGGGTCCGGAAGGCCGTGCAGCGGTGGGTATTACGGACGGCGTTGTGCGGCTGTCCGTCGGGCTCGAGGACACGGGCGATCTGTTGGCTGATTTGAAGCGAGCTCTCGGCTGAACCCGTAGAGCGCCTTGCCTCGAACTTTCGTCGGCAAGGCGTTCTACGGTGCAGGCGTGAGACCCAGTTGTTTGACGTCGATCGTCAACGCCGTCGTATTCATCGTGAGTCCCGAGCTGGTGGTATCGCTCGGCCCGCGCTGACCGTTGGCGATGTTGCCGACAAGACCGAACTTCGTCGCCAGCTGCACTTCGCCTCGGCGGTCTTTGAGAAGCTCTCCCACTGCCCGCTCACTCGAGCCCTCGCCGTACACGTTGGCGGTGTCGATGAACGTGATCCCGATGTCCACCGCATGGTGCAGCGTGGCAAGCGCCTCGGCCGGGTCCACCGGGCCGTAGACCGGGGCGACGGACATCGCGCCGTATCCCTGAGCACTGACGGTGAGGCCTTCAGCCAGGGTGACGGTGGGGACGGTCATGAAATCTCCTCGATTCGAGTAAGCGACAACCTCGACAGTCTTCACCGAATCGAAGCCTGACGCACCGATTAACGTCACGCTGATCGGGTTACCCTCGAGTGATGGCATTCGATTGGCTCGAACTCGTGCTCACCGCCCACCGCGAATTCGGTTCACGACTCGCCGCAGTCGAGGACTGGAACGCACCCACGCCTGACTCCGACTGGCACGTCGAACACCTCGTCCGCCACGTCATCGAGGAGCAGCAGTGGGTACCGCCGCTCCTGGCCGGACTGACGGTCGGCGAGGCGACACCGGACATCGTTCCCGTCGGGGACGACCTGTGGACCGAATGGCAGAAGTATTCCGATGCCGCCATCAAGGCGTGGAAATCGACGGACCTCAGCGCCCACGTTCACCTCTCGTACGGCACGGTGAAGGTGGAACCGTATCTGCGCCAGCAGACTTCGGACGTCACGATCCACACCTGGGACCTCGCGCGAGCGGTCGGAGCCGACGAGCGGCTCGACCCTGACCTCGTCGAGGCCGTCTGGTCCGACCTCGACGGGCAGCG
>NZ_JBEOXI010000909.1:0-1333 GCF_040296465.1 Streptomyces sp. NPDC002130 | reverse complement strand
GGCACAAGGATGTCTACGACCACTCGCTGATCGTCCTGGAGCAGGCGATGGCGCTGGAGGAGGACGGCCCCGACCTGACCCTCCGCCTGGCCACGGAATCGGTGGAGGTGAGCTGCCACAGTCGTCTTCGCTGACCCTGCTGCTCGCAGTCTGCGCAACCGTCGGTGCCGTCACAGCCACCCTCCCCGCCCTCTTGCGGGGGCCCGCCGCCCTGATCGTGGCTCTGGGCCTGGGTCAGCTTGCCGCGCACACCACCATGACGCTCTCCGAGCACGCTCATTCGCCCGCTCCGGGATTGGTGATGCTCGGTGCTCACGCCGGTGCCACCGTCGCCTGTGCGCTGGCGGTCCTGGCTGCCGAGCGCCTCTACCGGGTTGTCACTCACGCTCTTCACGTCGTCCTGGCGTCCCTGGCGCCCGCCGCCGTCACTTCCCGCGGCCACACCGTCTCGACCGGAATCCATCACGGACCTGTCGACGCTCTACTTCGCGCCAGCATCTCGCGGCGCGGTCCTCCTGCCCTGGTCTGAAGATTCGTAGAACTCCCCACCCCTTCACCAGACCAGAGGACACTTCCCGACATGAAGAACACCCTGATTTCGCGTGCGGTTGTCACGACCGTCGCTACCGGCAGCGCGGTGCTGCTGGCCGCCGGAATTGCTTCAGCACACGTCAGCGTCGTCGCACCGGGAGCCACCCAGGGCGGATACTCCGTTCTCACGTTCCGCGTGCCCACCGAATCCGACACCGCTTCGACCACCAAGCTGACGGTGGCGCTCCCCGACCTCAAGTCGGCACGCACCGAACCGATGCCCGGCTGGACCGCCGTCGTGGAGAAGGACCCCACCTCGTTGGTCGCCAAGTCCGTGACGTGGACCGCCGACCCCGGCGTCGGAATCGCCCCCGGCCAGTTCCAGCAGTTCGTCCTTTCTGCCGGCCCGCTGCCGGAGCAGGAAGAGGTCGAGTTCAAGGCCGTCCAGACGTACAGCGACGGCAACGTCGTCAATTGGGATCAGGAAGAGCTTGCCGACGGCAGCGAGCCGGACAAGCCCGCGCCGACGCTGACTCTCGCCGCGTCCACCGGTGACGCGCACGGAGCGCCCTCTGCCGATAACACTGCCGAGACGTCCGCTGCCTCCGAATCTTCTTCGTCGGACAACACCGCCCGCTGGCTCGGCGGCGTCGGCCTGGTGCTCGGCGCGTTGGGCGCTGCACTCGGCCTCGGCGCACTGGTCAGGAGCAAGCGCTGATGAGTACCCGGATCAAGGTCATCGCCGTCGGCATGCCGCGATCCCGGCCAACACGCCCATCAAGATCAGCGACCTGAGCGGCAC
>NZ_JBEOXI010000908.1:0-1333 GCF_040296465.1 Streptomyces sp. NPDC002130 | reverse complement strand
GCCATCTCCGTCACCACGGTCCCGGCCGCCGCCAACGCGGCCGACGAGTTGTGGTTCTCGGATTGGCCACTCGCAGCCAAACTTTCGGCCTGGGGAATCCAACTCCACATGGGCCTGCTGTTCGGCCTTGCCAACCAGATCGCACTCGCCGCACTGGCACTCGCGCTGGTCAGCGTGGTCATTCGGGGTTACATCATGTGGTGGCGCCGACGCCCCACCCGTGGCTCCGACTGGGCAGTCGGCCGGGCTCCTGCCCGCGGCGGAATCCGCAACCTCTCCCCGATCAGCCTCGTTGCGCTCGTCGCGATCACGGCGCTGGTCGGCTGGTTCGTTCCGCTACTCGGCATCAGCCTGCTCGCATTCCTGCTGATCGACGTATGCATTGCAGCGTTCAAACGCCGCGCCACTACCTGACAATCACGAATTACGGAGACACACATGACTGTTCGCACCAAGATATTCGCAGCTGTTGCATTGACCGCAGCTCTCGCGCTGACCGGCTGTTCTTCCAACTCCGACAAGGAAACCGAAGCTGCACAATCCATCACAGTTCAGGATCAATGGGTCAAGGCCGCGCCGGAAGGCATGAGTGCGGCGTTCGCCGAACTCGTCAACTCCAGTGACAAGGACGTACGCGTGGTCTCGGCCACCAGCCCCGCGTCGTCTCGACTCGAACTGCACGAAGTCGTGACCGGCGACGGCGGAACGATGACGATGCGTCCCAAGGACGGCGGTTTCCTGGTCCCTGCCAACGGGTCCGCCTCCCTCACCCCGGGCGGTGACCACCTCATGTTCATGGACCTGTCCGCGCCGCTGCTCCCAGGCGCAGAAACCGACCTCACCTTGATCTACGACGACGGTTCCAGCACCACGTTCACAGCTCAGATTCGCGACTTCTCCGGTAATCAGGAGAACTACGACCCGAATCACGGTGGCTGAGAACACGAACCCGCCCAGCCGAGCTCTCAGCCGGCGGCGCCTTCTCGGAGGAGGCGCCGCCGCGCTCGGCGTCGCGGGAATAACCTGGGGCGCAACCACAGTGGTCGAGCGCAGCGAACACGAGCAGCAAGCAGGCAAGCTCGTGGAACCGTTCTACGGAGTCCACCAAGCTGGGATCGCCACCACTCCACAAGCGCACGGCACGTTCATCGGGTTCGACCTCTTGCCTGGAACCGATCGAGCAGTCGTCGTCGGGATCATGAAGATGTGGTCCGAGGATGCGTCACGGCTGACCGCCGGCAGTCCGGCGTTGGCGGACACCGAACGGGAACTTGCCGTGGATCCGGCACGCTTGACGGTGACCGTCGGTTACGGCCCCGGCCTGTTCACCAAG
>NZ_JBEOXI010000907.1:0-1335 GCF_040296465.1 Streptomyces sp. NPDC002130 | reverse complement strand
GGTGATGGTGCTGACCGCGATCAGCGTGCCGATTGCGGTGATGACCGCGTAGAAGGCGGGAACGTAGATACCGAATTCGGGGATCAACCAGGTCATCAACAACGGCGCGGTACCTCCGAAGAGTGCGGACGAGATGTTGTAGCCCAAGCCGTAGGCGGAGTAGCGAACCCGCGTGGGGAACAGTTCGACGATCAGAATATGGATGACGGCTGTGTGCCCGGCGAAGATCACTGCCATGAGGCAGGCACCGAGCACGGCGAGTCCGACGTTGCCGGTCACGATCATGGCGTAGCAGGGGATCGCTCCGATCGCCATTGCTGCAGCAGCACCGGCGATGACCTTCTTGCGACCGATCCGGTCGGAGAGAGCACCCATGAACGGGATCGCGAAGCAGATCGCGACCAGGCTGGATGCGGTGACGAGAAGCGCCGTCCCGGTGGAGAATCCGATCTGATCGCCTTTGAGGAACGTGGGCATGTACGAGAACAGAACGTAGTAGCCGGAACCGTTCATCAGGGGGATGAACAGGGCGAGGATCATGGCGCGGCGGTGCTCGGGAGTGGAGAACGCTTCCTTGAGCGGATTGCGCGACAAACCGCCGGATTCCTTGAGCCGCTCGAAGTTCGGGGTATCGGAGATCGCGCGACGGATGTACCAGCCGATGATTCCCATCGGAATGGCCAAGAGGAACGGGATGCGCCACGCCCACGATGCGAGTCCGCCGCCGTTGATCGCTTCGGCGTTGAGCCACGGCGACATGGCGAACGCGATCATCGTTCCGGTCAGCAGGGCCAGGAACGACGCGATCTGCGCGTAGCTCGTGACCAAGCCGCGCTTGCCTTCCGGGGCGTGTTCGGCGAGGAACGTCATGACGCCGGCCGCTTCACCACCGACGGAGAATCCCTGCACGATCCGCAGAAAGATCAGCAGTGCCGGTGCCGCGATACCGATGGCCGCGTAGGTGGGCAGCAAGCCGATACCGGCGGTCGCCACGCTGATCAGCATGATGACGAACACCAACATCTTCTGTCGACCGATCCGGTCGCCGAGGATGCCGCAGACCACCGCGCCGAGGGGCCGAACGAAGAACGAGACCGCGTAGCCGGCGAACACCAGCATCAGCGCGTCGCTCGACTTCGACACGTCGAAGAACACAATGGCCAGTGCCGTCGCCATGAACGCGAAGACACCGTTGTCGTAGAGCTCGACGAAGATGCCGACGCAGCCCGCTGCGACGACTTTTCGAACCTTGCGCGGGTCGGCTACCTGGCCTCGACGCGCTGCGCATGTTCGACCTGCCCTACATCCTCATCGGCGCCCAGAAGGGCTCCGTGG
>NZ_JBEOXI010000906.1:0-1339 GCF_040296465.1 Streptomyces sp. NPDC002130 | reverse complement strand
GTGAGGGCGTGGACGGTGCCGGTGGAGCGGGTGTAGCCGGTGGCGGTGGGGATGCCCTCGGACATCTGGACCTCGCGTGCGCCGCGGATCTTGCGGTAGGGAGGTGGGAGGTCAGGCGTCCCACATAGTCGACACGGCAACGAGCAATAACTAGGCGCACCGGACCACCCTAAGCGATCATTACGACTACTCTCGACACACTATGCAGCGAAGCCGTGTCCCGAGTGCGCCCCTGGGGTCGTGGCTGCTCGGATCCACCGACGAAAGCCCCAGGCGCCGCCGAATCCGCGTCCAGGCACTACTGACCGCCCCTCTCCTGGTCACCAACCTGATCGGAGCGGTGCTGGCGATAGTGCTCGTCGGATTCGTGGTTCCCGGACCCGAGATCATCCACCCCGAATTCGCGTGGATCAACTTTATCGCCGTGCCCGTCTTCATCGGGTGTGTCTTTCTGATCGGACTTCTCTGGGGCACCAAACGCCTCATGCGGGATCTCCGGTGGGCCACCGAGGATCACCGGCCAACCGAGCAGAATCAACGCGCGGCGCTGCGCGGGCCGTGGCGACTGACCCGAGTGCAAGCTGTCCTGTGGACGGCCGCGCTCATCACCTTCACGACCATGTACGGAATCGTCGACCCCGACACCATTCCGAAAGTTCTGTTCACCGTGGCCTTCAGCGGTATCACCACCTGTGCTTTCTGCTACCTGCTCAGCGAGTTCGCACTCCGCCCTATTGCTGCGCGTGCACTCGAGTCCGGAGCACCCCGCAAGGCTGCCGTTCTCGGACTGACCGGCCGGACAATCCTCGTCTGGCTGCTCGGAAGCGGAGTCCCCGTCACTGGCTTGATGCTCGTAGCGGTCTTCAGCTTCATCCGACCTGCTTCGTGGCAAGCCCTCGCAATCGCCATCCTCGTCATCGGCGGGATCACCCTGTGTGTCGGACTCGGGCTGACGTACATCAACATTCGATCGGCCGCGGCCCCCATTCGGTCCGTACGACGAGGCATGGAACAAGTCACCCGTGGCGACCTCACCGCGTCCGTCGTCGTGTACGACGGGACCGAACTGGGACTGCTGCAGACCGGCTTCAACCGAATGGCCGAGGGCCTACGCGAGCGCGAGAGAATTCGCGACCTCTTCGGGCGCCACGTCGGACACGAGGTTGCCGCAAACGCGGTTCGCCGCAACCCCGAACTCGGCGGTGAAGAGCGCGACGTTGCCGTTCTTTTCGTCGACGTCATCGGTTCGACCACCATCGCGGCCACCAACTCCCCTACCGCGGTGGTCGCTCTACTCAACCGATTCTTCGACGTCATCGTCGACGAGGTCGATGCACAC
>NZ_JBEOXI010000905.1:0-1344 GCF_040296465.1 Streptomyces sp. NPDC002130 | reverse complement strand
GAACCTTCTTCACCAACTTCGAGAAGGTGTTCTGCGTCAGTAGGACCTTGACGCCGGCATCGTTGAGTTCGTGAATCAATTCATGTTCACGGAAGAGTGGATTGATCGGCACGTGAACCGCACCGACCTTGAGAATGCCGAGCATCGCGATATGGAACTGCGGGCAATTGACCAGGTGAACGCCGACGCGATCGCCGCGTTCGACTCCGAGTGACAGCAGCCATCCGGCAAAACGATCCGAAAGCTCGTCGTATTCGGAATACGTGATGACCCGGCTGTAGAAGACGATGGCAGGAGTATCCGGCCGCTCGATCGCCCAATGCCGCAAGTAATCGACAAGTCCCCCACCTTCGAGCGGATACTCGACGGCGCGGGGAATGCCGGCGGGCCAATGCGCTTGTTGCAGCGCGGAGATTTCCGCCAGAGCCGCTTCGAGCACGTCTTGTTCTGCCACCGATCACTCCATTCGTAAAAGAAATCTATTTCGACTCTTCGAACCCGATCAACCGCTCGGACATCGTCGTCATATCCGCAATGAACTGGTTCTGCTCTTCGAGACTCGCCTTACTCAGTCGTGCTCCACCGGCCATCTGTGCGTCCGAGATCATCTGAACGAGCACCGGGGGCGAAACACAGGGATCTACGTCGTGAACCCGTCGAATCCGTTCGACAAACCGGACGTAGCGGCTCACGAGCTTTTCGCGAACCGCCGACCAACTGCGCTCGACCTCGGAATCCACCCGCGCCCGATGCTCGATCACCGCGAGCAGGTCACCGTAGGTGTACACGGCCGTGATGAACGCCGACGTGGTCGTTCGGAGAACTTCGCGTAGATCCTCGGCCGCCGGGCCCTCCATGTGCTGAGCGTCGAGGAACCGTCGACACATCATTTCGGCGACGGCACGGAAGACCTCGTCCTTCGAGGAGAAGTACGCGTAGAAGGTCGCCCGGGAAACATCAGCCCTGGTCGTGATCGTCTCGACGGTCACAGCGTCGTATCCGAGTTCGCCGAAACAGAGCGCAGCGGTATCGAGCAGGCCGGCCCGGCGTGGACCGTCCCCGAGCTTGCGGGCTGTCCGCGCTCGCTCCTGCGTTTCGCTGGTGGTCACCGTCACAGTGTGTGTTGACGTTGACGTCAATGTCAAGAACCGACCCCGCGTCGACCGAATTGGATCTTTTGTTCGGGTTGCCCTTTCACAGCCCATATATCGGGTGTAAGACTCTGCCTCTAATGCTTTTCGCCTTTCCCGTGAGCTGCATACCGTCACCCGAGTCCCCCGCGAACCTGATGATCACCCGGTCCAGGCGACGCACGTCCTTCGCGCCCGCCGCTTTGCGCTGCTC
>NZ_JBEOXI010000904.1:0-1344 GCF_040296465.1 Streptomyces sp. NPDC002130 | reverse complement strand
CCCGCATCCGTCTCGTACTCCGGCTCTACAACCGGCGATTGGGGCAGCACATCGAGGAACTGCTGGACCAGACCGCCGCCGTCGCCTCCGGGGACGGTGAGGGAGCGGGTCTCGACGCGTCGACGACGGTGCTGTCCGACGCCGACACGGCCGCGCCCGCACTGGCCGCCACCGCTCTCGTCGGCACCAGCAAGGTCGTCCAGACGGAAGGGCTCGTGCTGCGGGCGGTGGAACGGCAGCCGCCGCGGCCGGGCGAGGTGGCCGACCCGGGACTGTGCACCCTGGCGCTGCTGTCCGCGACGAGCAACGACCCGGCCGGCGCGGACGGTTCCGAGGGCAGCGGGGAGCACGGGCCGCACCTGCTGCCGGACGAGGCTGCGGTGGCGTCGGCGACCGGGCGCGGGACCGTCGTCCTGGAGCAGGTGTCGTACTCGGGGCCCTCCCTGCCCGCGGGCCGGGGCGGTGTGCCGCCGTTCGCCTCGCTGTTCTCGCGGCGGCTGCGGTGGTCGCTGGCCGGGCTGGTGGGCTGTGTGCTGGCGCTCGCCGTCGGGTTGATGATCGTGACCGGCGAGCATCCGCTGTACGCGACGTACATCACGCTGCTCGATCTCTTCGGCATCAACGATCCCGCGCTCCACCAGTCGACCGCCCGGCAGGTGCTGCAACTGCTGTCCGGCCTGGTGGGGTTGCTGTTGCTGCCGGTGCTGCTGGCGGCGGTGCTGGAAGCACTGGGCACGTTCCGCAGCGCGTCCGCGCTGCGCAAGCCGCCACGGGGGCTCGGCGGGCATGTGGTGCTGCTCGGGCTCGGCAAGATCGGGACGCGCGTGCTGACGCGGCTGCGGGAACTGCACATCCCCGTGGTGTGCGTGGAGTCCGATCCGGACGCGCGGGGTCTGGCCACGGCGCGGCGGCTGCGGGTTCCCGTGGTGCTCGGCGACGTCACGCAGGAGGGCGTGCTGGAGGCCGCGAAGATCCACCGTGCCCATGCGCTGCTGGCGCTGACCAGCGCGGACACGACGAATCTGGAGGCGTCGCTGTACGCGCGGTCCGTACGGCCCGACCTGCGGGTCGTACTGCGGCTGTACGACGACGACTTCGCGACGGCCGTGTACCGGACGCTGCGGGCCGCGCACCCGTCCGCCCTGACGCGGAGCCGCAGTGTGTCGCATCTGGCCGCGCCCGCGTTCGCCGGGGCGATGATGGGGCGGCAGATCCTGGGGGCGATCCCGGTGGAGCGGCGGGTGCTGCTGTTCGCGGAGGTGGATGTGGCCGGGCATCCGCAGCTGGAGGGGCGGACGGCCGGGGAGGCGTTCCGGGCCGGGGCCTGGCGGGTGCTGGCGCTCA
>NZ_JBEOXI010000903.1:0-1346 GCF_040296465.1 Streptomyces sp. NPDC002130 | reverse complement strand
GTAGTCGCCGAAGTAGTCGACGACGTCCTCGGGCCACTGGTTGGCCTCCGCCAGCAGCACCGTGTCCGGGTACTGCGCGTCGATCTCCTTGCGCACCCGCTTCAGGAAGTCGTGCGTCTCCGGGAGGTTCTCGCAGTTCGTGCCCTCCTGCTGGTACAGGTACGGCACCGCGTCCAGCCGGAAGCCGTCGATGCCCAGGTCCAGCCAGAACTTCAGCGCGGAGATCATCTCCTCCTGCACGGCCGGGTTCTCGTAGTTGAGGTCCGGCTGGTGGGAGAAGAAGCGGTGCCAGTAGTACTGCTTGCGGACCGGGTCGTAGGTCCAGTTGGAGGCCTCGGTGTCGACGAAGATGATCCGCGCGTCCTGGTACTGCTTGTCGTCGTCGGCCCACACGTAGTAGTCGCCGTAGGGCCCGTCGGGGTCCTTGCGCGACTCCTGGAACCACGGGTGCTGGTCGCTGGTGTGGTTCATGACGAAGTCGATGATCACGCGCATGCCGCGCTGGTGGGCGGCGTCGACGAACTCCACGAAGTCGGCCAGGTCGCCGAACTCCGGCAGGACGGCCGTGTAGTCCGCGACGTCGTAGCCGCCGTCGCGCAGGGGTGACTTGAAGAAGGGCGGCAGCCACAGGCAGTCGACGCCGAGCCACTGGAGGTAGTCGAGCTTGGACGTGAGCCCCTTCAGGTCGCCGACACCGTCGCCGTCGCTGTCCTGGAACGAGCGGACGAGCACCTCGTAGAAGACGGCGCGCTTGAACCAATCCGGGTCTCGGTCCCTCGCGGGAGTGTCCTCGAAGGTGTCCAGCACGGGCTCGTTCACGGTCATGACGTTTGTGCCCCTCCGTTCGCGTGCGCGGCGGGCGGCAACTGGACGTGAAGGACGTGCGCGGGAGCCCGCCCCGGCTCCAACCGCACGTAGTTGTTCCTGCTCCAGTGGTAGGTCTCGCCGGTGAGCTCGTCGCGCACCGGCACCGACTCGTGCCAGTCCAGGCCGAGTCGCGGCATGTCCAGCGAGACCGTGGCCTCCTGGGTGTGGTGGGGGTCGAGGTTGGCGACCACCAGGACCACATCGGATCCGCTGCGCTTGCTGTACGCGATGACCTCGTTGTTGTCGGTGTGGTGGAAGCGGAGGTTCCTGAGCCGGCGCAGTGCCGGATGCTCGCGCCGGATGGTGTTGAGCCGGGTGAGCAGCGGGGCGAGGGTGCGGCCCTCGCGTTCGGCGGCCTCCCAGTCGCGGTGCCGCAGCTGGTACTTCTCCGAGTCCAGGTACTCCTCGGAGCCCTCCCTGAGCGGGGTGTTCTCGCACAGTTCGTAGCCGGAGTAGATGCCCCAGGACGGTGACAGCGT
>NZ_JBEOXI010000902.1:0-1347 GCF_040296465.1 Streptomyces sp. NPDC002130 | reverse complement strand
AGGCCGTCGAGGCGCTCCGCATCAAGGGCCAGAAGGGCGTCGCCAAGCGCGAGGGCCGCTCCGCCGAGAACGGCGCCGTGGTCTCGATCATCGCCCAAAGCCTGGGGGCTGAAGAAATGTACAACTGGGACCTGCAGAACCAGATCGTTGCCTTCGTCGATTCGTTGCGTCCGATGGCCGGTTACTACCACGACATGTATTACGGATCGCTCTACGCGTTCGCAGATCAGCAAAGTCATCTGCTGACGCTGCTCGGGTTCCCACCGGTTCCCTGATCGACTTCGTACTTGGCGGGTGCGAGCCGGGGTGCTTGTCGGGAGGACCCCGCGCTCGCGCGTCAGCCGTCGATAGACCACTATCGAAACCATGATCACGGCCGAGACCAACACAGGCGCTTCGACAGGAACGTCACTGTCGTGGCTCGACCCTGTCATCCTCGGCGTCCTGATTTTCGACGGGTTCCTGTGCGCGGTGTTGTCCGTCCTGTTCTTGCCGACTCATCTCGGTACTACGGCATTTCCGATCAGCATTCTCGTGGCAGCGGTGGCGAACCTCGTCTTGGTGATCGCCGCCCGCACGGTTACGACGCCGGGTAGGGCCGCCTTGCCGCTCGCCGGTTGGATCGTCGGGTTCTTGGTGTGCATGGTGGGCGGCCCCGGCGGCGACGTACTCGTGCTTTCGTCCCCTCTGACCTTCCTGCTGCTGGTCGGTGCGATCGCTCCGGCCGCCGTTTTCCTCTTCAAAGTAGCGATCAACAGGCTTGCCACCCTCAGCTCGCAATAGTTCTCGGCGCGCGCGTAGGAAACTGACCCGTGCATAAGGGACACTCAGCCTGTGGCTGAACATGATTTGGCGGGTGCGACTATCGCCTTGACCGCAGAACGGCGTGTCGAAGAATTTGCGACGCTCCTCGAACGTCGAGGCGCGGAGATCGTGCGAACACCGGTGATCCATGTGCTGCCGTTGGTGGACGATCGAGACCTGCGCACTCAGACGTCCGCTTTGATTGCCGATCCTCCGGAATTGGTCGTGATCAGTACCGGGATCGGCTTTCGAGGTTGGCTCGACGCCGTCGCGTCGTGGGGTTTGACCGACGAGTTCCTCGGGGCTCTCGCCCGCACGCGCATCATTGCCCGCGGCCCGAAGGCGACGGGCGCCATCCGGGGCGCCGGATTGCGTGAGGAATGGTCGCCTTCGGGCGAGTCGTCCGAGGAAGTTCTGGCACACCTCGGAAGCGAGGGAGTGGCCGGTTTACGCGTCGCGGTTCAGTTGCACGGCACCATCACCGAATGGGAGCCGTTGACGGACCTGAGCGCCTCCCTCGCCGACATCGGCGCGGTTGTCACT
>NZ_JBEOXI010000901.1:0-1348 GCF_040296465.1 Streptomyces sp. NPDC002130 | reverse complement strand
CCATCGCCGACTCAATGTACGAAGAGTTCAAGGAGCCGCTGTACTCCGCTCCGCCGCTGCTCCTGCGTATGGTCGAAGCCGGATTGACCGGCAAGAAGTCCGGCGCGGGCTTCTACGAATACGCCGACAACGGTCGCTCCACCAAGCAGGCAAGCTAAGGCCCACAGCCCCCTGTGCGCGTTTGTGGAGTGTAGAGACTCCATAAGCGCGCACAGGGCGCTCGCGCCCCTCGGTTAGAAAGGTCGACCGCATGTCCAGCAGCACTGCAGCATTCGGCTCCAGCGTCCTGGGGTATCCGCGCATCGGGCCGCGCCGTGAGCTCAAGCGCGCCCTCGAGTCCTACTGGCACGGCACTTCGGTCAAGGACGCACTACTCGCGGTCGCCAAGGAACTCCAGGAATCGACCTGGAGTGAATTGGCTGCGACGGGATTGAGCCAGGTTCCGGGCAACACTTTCTCCTTCTACGATCACGTGCTCGACAACGCGCTGCTCTTCGGCGCCGTGCCGGAGCGGTTCAAGCCGCTCGAGGGCGCCCTCGATCCGCTCGATTTCTACTTCACGATGGCACGCGGTCGTCCGGACTTCCCGCCTCTCGAGCTGGTGCGCTTCTTCGGTACGAACTACTACTACCGTCAGCCCGAGATCGACGCGAACACTGTGTTCGCGCTCAACTCGGATGCACTTCTCGACGAATTCGAACGTGCGAAGGCGCGCGGCATCGAATTGCGCCCCGTCATCATGGGGCCCGTCTCGCTGCTTCTGCTTTCGAAGGTCGGACCTGCCACCGAGAAGTCCGATCCGAACTTCACCCCACTCGACCTGTTGGACGCGCTTCTGCCCGAGTACGAGAAGCTCTTCGAGCAGCTCGCCAAGGCCGGTGCGACCTGTGTTCAGTTGGACGAGCCTTCGGTCACCGAGGACCGCACCCCCGAGGAGCTAGCCGCTCTGGGACGTGCATACGAGAAGCTGTCGACGGCTCCGCTGCGCCCGCGTCTGTTGGTGACCGGTCCGTACGGCAAGTTCGGCGAAGCCCTCAACATCTTGGCGCCCACCAAGATCGAAGCCTTCGGTCTGGACCTGGTGCACGGCAAGATCACGGCCGAGGAACTGGCCGCGGTGCCGAACATCAAGCGCAAGCGCATCTACGCGGGCGTCGTCGACGGTCGCAATGTTTGGCGCGTCGACCGGTTCAACACCTTGACGTACCTGAACGAACTCAAGGACGTTGTACCCGACCTCGTCGTCTCCACGTCGTCGTCGCTGCTACACGTGCCGTACGACGTGCTCTCCGAGTACGACATTCCGGGAGACGTTGCAGACCGTCTGGCTTTTGCGAAGCAGAAGGTC
>NZ_JBEOXI010000900.1:0-1348 GCF_040296465.1 Streptomyces sp. NPDC002130 | reverse complement strand
GCTCGATCCTCGAAGCGACCCTCGGGGCGCTCTCCCTCGAATCCTCGACGGAAACCATGTCCACGATGCGGGCCTCGACGGCCGTGCTCGCGACGTTCTTGCATTTCTGGGTTGTTGTGTGGGGCGTACATGTTGTCCTCCCGGACTGTCTGTGTTTGTTTGACGTATCGACGATATATCGACAATAGATCGAACGCAAGGGTTCGTAGAATAATTCCCGCACCCTCGTCCGGATACGCTGAAGCCGTGAACACGGATCTACAAGCCCAGGCCGCGGACGCCCTACGCCGCCTCGCACTCGACGAATCCCTGAAAGAACGCACCATGGCGGACGCTGCAACGGCAGCACTCGCACGGAAAGTGGCCGCTCGCTACATCGGCGGCGAAACCATCGACGACGCCTTCGATCGTCTTCCCTCGATCTTCGCCCGAGGGCACAAGGCGAGCATCGAATACACCGGGGAAAGCGTCCGGGATCCCGAGCTCGCGAACGTCGAAACCGATGTTTTCGTGGAACTGGCGGAACGGATCGGCACGTCGGGTGTCGACAGCACCGTGTCGTTCGACCTCTCACACATCGGCTTGGTGATCGATCCGGAGCAGTGCTTTCGCAATGTCGTGCGCCTGGCCGAGGCCACGGAACGCGTGGGTGCCGAGCTGATCATTTCCGCCGAAGCGTCCGATCGCACCGACCTGGTCCTCGACATGCATGCGCGGCTGACCGAGCGTTTCACTCACGTGGGGATCACCGTTCAGGCCCGACTGCACCGGACCGCAAAGGATCTCGCCGCTCTGCTGGACCGACCCGGTCGCATCCGTCTCGTGAAGGGCGCCTTCCTCGAAGCCGAATCCGTCGCCTACCCGCGCGGTAGTGCCGAACTGCGCGGGGCGTATCTCGACTACGCAGCCCGGATCGTCGACTCGGGCCACCAGGTTTCCATCGCGACGCATGACCACGACATCCTCGAAGCATTACGCGCCGAGCATGATTCGAAGCTCAGAGCCGAACATGTGGAGTTCGAGATGCTGCTCGGCCTCGGTACCGAGCAACTGGACGCACTCCGAGCAGCGGGGTTCACCACACGCGAATACGTCATCTTCGGAACACAGTGGTGGCTGTACGTGCTCAATCGTATTGCCGAAGAACCGGAGCGTGTCTATACCGCGCTCATCGATGCTGCGCTTGGCAGCACTGCAAACTGATCGGCAGTAAACAGAAAGTGGGGCTGCACTCGAATCGAGTCTCGTGTGAGAACGCGAGTGTCGACGTTGCCGTTCGGGTGGAGTTGGCGCTCGCCGCAAGCCTGTAGTCGAGCCAGTAACTTTTGTCGCTGCTTTGAGTGGCTGG
>NZ_JBEOXI010000899.1:0-1348 GCF_040296465.1 Streptomyces sp. NPDC002130 | reverse complement strand
GGCGATCTTCGCATCGTGCTCCCAGCGGGCCCACTCCTGGGCGCCCCAGCCGTTGAACGTCCAGTCGACGGAGGCCAGTCGGCCTCTCCGTGACGATGCCGGGCAAGATCGCAGCACTCGACTATGCCACCGAACGCACACCGCGAGCGGTGACCATCGGCTCGGCGAACACCCTGGTCCGCATCGACGGCGGTTGGCGTGCCGACTGCACGGACGTCGACGGAGTCAGCGGTGCGTTGATCGCCGGCGGCGTCGGCGATCTCAGCGGCACTTCGGCGGTAGTCGTCGGCGCGGGCGGCACCGCGCGGCCGGCATTGGTCGCGTTGGCCGACATGGGAGTTCGGACAGTCACCGTGGTCGCGCGTGATCCGGGGCGAGCATCCGGTGCCATCGAATGCGGCAGTGCTGTCGGGTTCCAACGCCAATGCACGGCCGCGGTCGGGATACCCCTTGTCGTTGGCGGGATCTGCGATGAACGCCTGAATCCATGGGAACTCGCGGTTGGTCCACAGGGCAGTGCCCGTTCCATCCGGCGCGAGCAATTCGTGCTGCGTGCGACCACTGCCGTCGACGACGTCCAATGCGCTGTACGGAGTGTCCAACTGCACCCCGGCAAGCAGTCTCGGTGTCCGGAAGTCGTAGTCCGTACCGGCGACTGCCTGCGAATACGCGTTCGGCAGCATCCTCGCCGGATCGATCGGCAACCGCGTGCCCGCTGCCAGATGCAGAGCACATTCGTCGAGCGGAAAGTCGCCGGCGCGAATGAAGGTGTGCATTCCGAGCCCGAACGGCGACGAGGTCGCCCCCTTGTTGGTGGCCGTGTGAGTGACGGTCAATCCGTCGGCACCGACCTCATAGGCGATCGTCAGCTGCAACGGATAGGGCCAACCCTTGTGAAGTCCCACGTCCACCGACAGTTCGACGCGCTCGTACGTGTGGTCCACAAGGCTCCAATTGCGACGCCGGACGAACCCGTGGCTCGCGTTCCCCAGCGCAGGTTCGGTGATCTCGAGTTGATGCTCGATCCCGTCGAACATGAAGTGCCCGTCGCGAATTCGGTTGGGCCACGGCGCGAGAACCAATCCGGCCGACAGTGGTGGCTTCGATCCGAGTCCCCAGGTCTCGGTCAGCGCACGCCGACCGTTGGGACCCTCGTGATCGAGAAGCCGCAACCCGGCACCGGCCGCGGCGATCTCGGCGCGATAGCCGCCACCCCGGATCTCGAACCCTCCCCTACCCGTGCTGTGCGGCGCAGTCATACGTACCAGTTTCCACCACGAGCGACCGGTTAACCAGGACGTCAGACGGCGCGTCCCACCTTGTAGCGAACGAATGCCGGAAATGCGAG
>NZ_JBEOXI010000898.1:0-1350 GCF_040296465.1 Streptomyces sp. NPDC002130 | reverse complement strand
GCACTCATAGCAAGTGCATCGTCGCCGTACTGAAGTGGCGCTGTACTGAAGTGCGCAGCGCTCACACGGGCGTGACGATGGATGACGCGGGGAGCGGCTTCCCGAAGTAATAGCCCTGGCCCATATCGCAGCCGGCTCTCGAGACGTTGGCTGCGTGTTCGGCGGTTTCGACGCCCTCTGCGATCGAATCAAGCCCGAGCTTGCGGGCGATGTCGGCGATGGACTCCATGACCATGAAGGCGCGATCTCCAGCACGACCCGCTGCGCTGACGGCCCACGTCAAGGATTGGTCGATCTTGAGAATGTCGAGCGGCAATTCCGACAACGCGGAGAACGACGCGAAGCCCGCCCCGAAATCATCGAGGGCAATTCGAATTCCTTCGTTGTGCAGGATGTGAAGAGTGTCCGCGGCATGCCTACCTACGACGCCGAGTTCGGTGACTTCGACGATGATTCTGCTCAGTGGCGTTTCTGAACTGTCGAGTGCTCCGAGGATCTCGTGAGCGGCGTGCGGCGTCGCGAGTTGGCGAGGCGAAAAGTTGACCGCAACCATCATGTGCTCAGGCCACGACGCTGTTTGGGCGCAAATCATATCCAGAGCTTGTAATCCGATGGGAATGATGAGTCCGGAAGATTCGGCGGAGCGCATGAAATCTTGAGGCTCGATCAACCCTCGGAGTGGATGGCGCCACCGCAGAAGTGCTTCGTAGCTGATAATTGCTGACGAGTTCAGATTGACCTGGGGTTGATACAACACCTCGAATTGATGGTCGTCGAGTGCCTCGCGAAGCTCGCGGACCAGTCGCCCGTGCCGCACGTGCGTGTCAGCGTGGATGCTGCAAGTGGGTACTGCGGTCGGATTCCAGGTTCAGATCCGGGGCGTGGTTTTGCAGGGACCACTCGCCCTCAATTGCCTTCGCCAGTCTCGACCGTACTTCACTATTTGGAAATTGCCAACGAATAGCTATTGCGGACCGCTTTGTCATATCGGACAATCGAGCTTTTGTCCCGACAAGGCGCTGATTGATACTTCACTTACCTTGCCGGGAAAATCCACGGGGTCCGGGGGATCTTGCGAGAGTCGAATCGATCCGCCAATAGCGGAGGCGTGACAACTTCGCCGGGTTCGGCGAGACCGATGCTCGACGCGATCATCGTCAGAACCTGTTCGGCACTGCGTCCGGCTTCGAGTTGATCTGCCAGCGTCACTGCGCCATCGCGCTTCGCGAGTCGTTTGCCTTCACTGTTCAACGCGAGAGGAACGTGAGCGTACGACGGTGGTTCGATGTCGAGCAGTTGGGCAAGGTACGCCTGACGCGGCGCCGAGGTGAGGAGGTCGTCGCCGCGGAC
>NZ_JBEOXI010000897.1:0-1350 GCF_040296465.1 Streptomyces sp. NPDC002130 | reverse complement strand
TGTCTCCGACTCTACGGGCGGGGTCTGACAATCGGCCCCGGTGGCCGGGTCAGGGCACGGTCCGGGAGACGACGTACACCCAGGGGTACGCCGGGTTGGTCAGGTCCACGACCACGTCGTGGGTGGGCGCGGGGTTCTTCTGCCGGTTGACGAAGCCGTACCACGAGTCGGTCGTGGCGAACTTCCAGCCGGTGACCTTGCGATCGCGGGCGCCGATGGTGACGTCGCCCTGCTTCAGGTCCTTCCGGGTCACACCCAGGCCGGTCAGGTAGGCGTCCAGGCCGGCCGCGTTGGTCTCGAACTGGGTGTAGAGGCGGCTGGTCTTCCAGTTGTTGGTCTCGTAGTACGCCACGTGCCAGGCGGGGTGCGGGACGGGCACCTGGTAGATCCGGCGCTGGAGCTTGGAGGGCCAGCCCTCGGTGAGGCCGGTCGCCGAGTACTTCGCCTCCTTGTCCTTGCCGCTGTCGCGGCTCTGGTTCGCGGAGATCACGAGGTAGCCGGCCGGGATGCCGATGAGCAGCACGATGATCAGCAGGGTGAGGGACCTGCGGCGGATCATGTGACGGCGGTCCTCGACCGGGCGGTCCGGCTCGTCGGGCCAGGATCCCTGGTGGGGCAGGGAGGCGGTCACGGCGTCTCCTGGGTACTGCGGAGCGACTGCGTGTAGCGCTCGTACCGCTCGTAGCGCTCCACGCGGCGGCGCTTGGCGCGGCGGAAGCGGCGGGCGACCAGCCGGGCGAGGTCGGCGGCGCCGACCATGCCGGCCTCGGGACCGAGCTGGGCCCGGACGATGCGGGCCTCGGGGCGGTATCCGCGGCCGGTGAGGTGCCGCTTGAAGGCGTCCCGTGCCGGGCCGATCAGCAGGTCGTCGGCGGCCGAGACACCGCCGCCGATCACGAAGCAGGAGGGGTCGAGGGCGGCGGCGAGGTTGGCGATGCCGACGCCGAGCCACTGGCCGATGTCCTGGAGCAGCTCGATGCACATGGCGTCGCCCTCGCGGGCCAGCTCGGTGATCATCGGGCCGGTGATGTCGCCGATGCTGCCCTTCACGTGCTCGATGATCCCGTACGCCACCGGCGAGTCGGCCGCCGCCAGCTCGCGGGCCTCGCGGACCAGGGCGTTCCCCGAGCTGTACTGCTCCCAGCAGCCGCGGTTGCCGCACGGGCAGCGGTGGCCGCCGGGTACGACCTGCATATGGCCGAACTCGCCGGCGACGCCGTACTTGCCGCGCTTGACCTGCCCGTCCTCCAGGATCGCGCCGCCGATGCCGGTGCCGAGGGTGATCATGACCAGGTGGTCCTCGCCGCGGCCGGCGCCGAAGCGCCACTCGGCCCAGGCGGCGGTGTTGGC
>NZ_JBEOXI010000896.1:0-1351 GCF_040296465.1 Streptomyces sp. NPDC002130 | reverse complement strand
GCCGTAGGTCTTGCCGTCGTAGGTGACCGATGCCTTGAGGCCGTCCAGCCAGGCGTCGGAGTTGTCGAACGTGCCCGCGTCGAGGGGGGTAGGTCTTCGACACCTCGTCCCGAGTCAGGTATCCACGATCAGCCAGTGCCGTGAGGATTCCCAGGCAGGTGGGCTTGCTGATCTCGAGCGCGCGGGCCAGTTCCGACAGCCCGAACCGCTGATCAGGGCGGCCGACGAGGTAATCGAGTACCTGAACCACCCGCTCGGTGGGAGGCGATTGCCTCCCCCTCGGGCGACCATCTTCAGGCGCCTTCTCCGGTCCACCCATTGACCACTCCCTAGAACGCGTTCTATTGTCGGAATACCCAACATCTACCAAATAGGTACATATTTGTACCACGACGCTCTGGACCGGCGACATAGTCGGGACTGTGAGGAGCCAGCGTGCTGACGGACCCGTTTGCCGAGGCGATCGCCGAAGCCGAGAAATTGATCGAGACTGCGCCGCACATCAGATCCGAACAGGATCTACTGGAGGGATACCAATATCTGGCCGGCGGAATCATTGCGACGACGCATGCCGCCTGGGCCAGCGAAAAGACTCATCCGAGTTTCATCCAGGGCACCGGGCCGTTCACCAAGATGGGTCTCGACAACCCGGACACCCTCTACTTCGGCGCCCGTATCAACGACGACAAAGAATACAAGGTCACCGGAAAGCGCGGCACCACAGCCGATCTCAGCTTCCAGGTGTTGAGCGGGAACTACACCAACTCGAATGTCCCCGGAAGCGAGATCGCCTTCGACGACCGCGAACTGGAGATAGACGACGACGGCAACTTCGTCGCTTGGTTCGGCCCCGGCCCTGCTCCGTCACTGACGACCGTCAAGCACATCGTCGTCACCGGCTCCTCCACTGCAGGGCTCGAAGCTCCCGAGGGCGTGCAGGTTCACACCTACGAGGGCTTGATCGCCGATCAGCCCACCGAGTTCGACTGGCCAGAGGTCGACGAACTCAGCGCTGCCGCAATGTGTTACACGTCCGGTACCACGGGCGACCCCAAGGGCGTCGTTTACTCCCACCGTTCGATCTACCTGCACTCCATGCAGGTCTGCATGAGCGACGGCCCCAACCTCGCACAGGGCGATCGTGCACTCGCCGTGGTACCTCAGTTCCACGCCATGTCGTGGGGACTCCCCTACGCCGCATTCATGATCGGTGCTTCGCTGATCATGCCCGACCGCTTCCTCCAGCCTGCCCCGTTGGCAGCGATCATCGCCAGCGAGAAGCCGACGTTCGCCGCAGCCGTACCCACCATCTGGCAGGGGCTGCACCTCTACCTCGAGCAGAACCCGCAGG
>NZ_JBEOXI010000895.1:0-1352 GCF_040296465.1 Streptomyces sp. NPDC002130 | reverse complement strand
GGACTGAACAAGCCGGTCAACGACCTCTCGCGTGGAGCGTTGGTCCAGGACATCGTCAACACCGTGGCTATCACGGCAATTCAGGCACAGGGAGCGCAAGCGTGAGCGACGGCACCGTACTGGTCATCAATTCCGGCTCGTCATCCATCAAATTTCAACTCGTTCATCCGGATACAGCGGAATCGGTGGCGCACGGCCTCATCGAGCGCATCGGTGAACCAGACGGCCACATCGTCTACAACCACCGCACCGGAGTCGAAGACCGAAGCCTTCCGATCGCCGATCACCGCGCTGGTCTGAAGATGGTGCTCGACATCGTCGCCGAGGTCGGACGGCCGCTGAGCGAGGCAGGAATCATCGCAGTCGGTCACCGAGTCGTGCACGGCGGCGACATCTTCTATTCGCCGACGCTCATCGACGACGGCGTCGTGAAAGCCATCGCGGATCTGTCGAACCTTGCGCCGCTGCACAATCCGGCCAACGTGATCGGTATCGAGGTGGCGCGCGAAGAACTGCCGGACGTTCCGCACGTAGCCGTGTTCGACACGGCGTTCTTCCATACGTTGCCTGCCGCAGCGTCCACGTACGCGATAGATCGGGATGTGGCCAAGGCCAACCAGATTCGCCGGTACGGCTTCCACGGGACCTCACACGAATACGTGTCTGGATGAGTCGCGGACTTCCTCGGCAAAGATCCGGCCGAGCTGAATCAGATAGTCCTGCACCTCGGAAACGGCGCTTCGGCCTCGGCGATCAAGGGCGGCAAGGCCATCGACACCACGATGGGCCTCACCCCGCTCGAGGGCCTTGTCATGGGTACTCGCAGCGGCGACATCGACCCAGGCATCATCTTGCACCTCAACCGCAACTCGGGAATGAAGGTCGACGAGATCGACGACCTCCTCAATCGTCGTTCCGGTTTGAAGGGGCTTTCGGGAGTCAATGATTTTCGTGCTCTGCTCGCACTGATCGAGGGCGGCGACGACGACGCACAACTTGCGTACGACGTTTACGTCCACATGCTGCGTAAGTACATCGGCGCCTTCATCGTTCAACTCGGCGGCGTCGACGTCATCACCTTCACCGGTGGCGTCGGGGAGAACAACATCGACGTACGACGCGACAGTCTGGCCGGCCTCTCCCGTCTGGGCATCGAGGTCGACCCGGCTCTCAACGAGGCGAAGAGCCGCGACGAGCGTCGTATCTCCGCATCCACGTCGGACGTCGAGGTGCTGGTGGTCCCCACCAACGAGGAGTTGCCTCGATGGAGGCCCGCTACCTGCCCGAGGCGTACTACGCGCGCATGGGCGAGAAGTTCGCCGAGCAGACCGGCGGCAGGCGCTGGATCCGGT
>NZ_JBEOXI010000894.1:0-1352 GCF_040296465.1 Streptomyces sp. NPDC002130 | reverse complement strand
GTTCGGGCCGTGGGCGACCGAGGCGTGGCCCGCGTTCACGGACGCGGTGCTGACGGAGCTCTAGGGCCTAACCGGTCCCGCGCTTCTTCGGGCGCGAATACTCCGGACTGCGAACGAGTTTGATTCGGCGACCGCTGATGGTCGCCTCCAGTTCCACGCGCGGCACCGAACCGGCCGGCGCGTGATCCGACAGCAATCGCTTGCCCTCGTTGCGCGCGCCCGGCACCCGCCCGTACAGGGCGAACGCAACCGCGTCGAGAATCGTGGTCTTTCCTGCCCCGGTGTCGCCGTGAAGAAGGAACAACCCGTCTGCACCCAAACGGTCGAAGTCGACTTCGACCGTGTCGGCAAAGGGCCCGAAACAGCTGACTTCGAGTTTGTGCAGTCTCACGCGGTTTCACCCAGTTCTACCGTGGACTCCTCGGCGCGCGCGGCAGCGCTGAGCGCTTCGGTCATCAACGAGACCTCATGCTCGGACGGGTCACTACGCACTGCCGAGACAAAGCCGCGGGCGATCTCCATGTCGGTTCGACCACGAACCGCGTCGCGGTACTTGAGATCCGATTGTCCTTCCGGCCTTTGCCATTCGAGATGAACGGCAAACGGGAAACGGGCTTGAAGTTGCCTCATGGCATCGACCGGACGGACCGGGTCGGTGAGCAATGCGGAGACATAGCACTGCTCGGAATCGGCATATTTCGACTCGGTGAGTAGTTCGTCGAGTGTCCCCACTACCTGGCTCAGCCCCCGAATGACCGGGAGATCCAGGCGCTGCACCGACGACAGGCCAGCGGCGTCGAGTTCGATCAGCAGCGCCGCCTTACGGTGGCTGCGCTCACCGAACGAATACGGCAACGGTGAGCCTGAGTATCGAACACTCTCCGAGAGCATCTGCGGAGAATGCAGGTGCCCGAGGGCGACATAATCGACGCCGTCGAACTCGCCCACCGCGACGGTCTCCACTCCGCCGACCGAGATCGAGCGTTCCGATTCAGAGGCCTCACCGCCCACCACGAAGGCATGGGCGAGCAATACCGATCGAGTCGACGGGTCGGCAGCCGTTCGCTCGGCGAGATCTCGCCGAACACGCGACATGGCCGCTCCGAGGATGTCGGAATGAGTACGAGCCCGGGGCACGTCCAACTCGACGCGCGTGATCTCCGGCTCGAGATACGGAATCCCGTAAAACGCGACCGGCCCGAACTGATCGCTCAGCATCACCGGAGTACCGATCTGGCCGACGCGGGTGATCAGGTGCAATCCGCCGGCAGCGGCGAAGGATGCCCCGGCCCCGAGCCGCACCGCTGAATCGTGGTTGCCGGACGTGGCGACGATGACCGCTCCGGCAGCCC
>NZ_JBEOXI010000893.1:0-1353 GCF_040296465.1 Streptomyces sp. NPDC002130 | reverse complement strand
GCGAAGTGATCGAGGGGAAGCAATGCGACCAGCGGAATGCGGTCCTTGGGCGGTATGCCTTCGGGGTAGCCGGCGCGAAGCCATTCCAGAATGGATTGAGGAAGGGATGGAGTCGGTGCAGTCACGGTGATGTCTTTCCGCTCGTGAGGGCGCACGGGATCAGAAGATCTCGATGCCGAATGTGTGGCTGAGGAAGCCCTGCATGATGAAGAGGATTCCGGTGACGATCGCGATGAGCACTACTGCGAAGCACACCACTGCGCCTGCCACGGCCAAGGGGCTGCGAGCCGCGACGGCAGTGCTCCCGCCGCCACTGCCACGTTGCCCGGCGTCGAGGGACTTCAGGCCGATTGCGAAGATCGCGGGAAGTCCGGCGCCCAGCAGGAGGCCGACCAGTACGACCTGCCAGAGCGAGTCGACGGTGTTTTTCAAGATATCCATGTCGATTCCCTCTTTCAGGCTTTGACGTCGGTGGTGACGCGGGCGTCCGGACCGGGGACCTCTGCAGGCACCAGGCCGCCGTCCCACTCGGCGTTGACGTTGCTCGGATCGATGGGCTCCTTGCGGGAGCGCAGGTACATCCAACCGGCCAAGGCGATGAGCACAGCGAAGACGACCAGGACACCGGGCAGGCCGCCGACGATGTTGGCCAGTCCCCAGCACAGAGCGCCGACGATCGCAGCGGACGGGAGAGTGATCAACCAGGCGACCGCCATACGTCCGGCGACGCCCCAGCGAACCTCGGCGCCCTTGCGTCCCAGACCGGTTCCCATGATGGAACCCGTCGCCACGTGGGTGGTCGAGAGGGGAAGGCCGAGGTGGCTGGAGGTGAGAATGATTGCAGCAGAAGATGCTTCGGCCGCCATACCCTGGGGTGCGGCGATCTCGACAAGACCCTTGCCGAGCGTGCGGATGACTCGCCACCCGCCGAGGTAGGTTCCGGCAGCGATCGCGAGTGCGCACGTGAGCTTGACCCAGAACGGCATGTCCGCGTCGGCGGAGATGGTTCCGTGGGCGACCAGGGCGAGGAAGATGACGCCCATGGTCTTCTGAGCGTCGTTGGTGCCGTGGGCGAGGGAAACGAGTGAAGCCGAACCGATCTGGCCGAGTCGGAAACCCTTGTCCTTGGTTTCCTCACCGACGTTGGAGGTGATGCGGTAGATGAGCCAGGTGCCGGCCGCTGCAACCAAGCCGGCTACGACGGGGGCGAGAACTGCGGGGATGACAACCTTGCTGAGGACGCCGCTCCAGGCGACACCGCTCATTCCGAGGGTTGTCCGGCTCGTGCAGCGTGCGCAGCAGCAGGTCGCAGACGTCCTCCAGCGGCAGGTCGGGCCCGTCGAGCAGGCGATC
>NZ_JBEOXI010000892.1:0-1356 GCF_040296465.1 Streptomyces sp. NPDC002130 | reverse complement strand
GTGCACCATCACTGCCGTGCGCAGTCCACGCTGGCCCGCGACCGCCCCACCGCCGTGCGGCGGTGACCGGGTGCACGGTCGCCGACTGCTGACCGTGCGCACTCACCTGACCCTTGAGCTGGTGCCGGATCACCGCGTACCCATGCGGGCTCGCGCTGCAGCTGGCCCTGAGCGCCACCGGCCGCCCGGCCCGGCGCGCTCTTGCACCAGACCCGCCCGCTGACCGACCCCGCGGATCCGTCGGCCCAGTGGTCCTACCTCGACGTGTGGGCCGGGACCGACGACCTCACGGTCGCTGACCCCTACTTTCCCCGCCCGGATCTCCACGCCACCGCCACCGGGATCTGCACCTTCCGCAGCGAGCCGCTGTACTGGCTCCCGGCACCGGCGCGGACGGTCACCCTGACCGCCGAATGGCCGCAGATCGGGTTGCCCGCGAGCCTCACCACGCTGGACCTGGCTGCGGTCGCAACCGTCGTCGACGCACCGCCCACCCTGATACCCAGGACGCCGATCAGTCTCCGCCATGCCGCCCGGCGCCGCGCAGCTCGGGATACCGGGCGGTCAGCCGGGCCACCCGTTGATGCACCTCGGAGAGTTGTCCCCGTGGCGGTCCTCTGTGCGTACTCCTCGGATGTTCTCGATTCGGGCGGTGAGTCCCTCGATCTCCTCGTCCAGCAGGTCGCGGAAGACCCAGGCTTGCGCGATATCGGGGTCGAGGTCGTCCTCGGTCGGTGTCATCCGGTGCTCTCTGCTCGGTGCGTCCGGAAACCGGGAGGGTGCGGCCGCGCGGAACCGGGAGGGTGCGGCCGCGGAACGTGACGAGACTGCGCCGCGGCAATCCAGCGAGACATCGTTGCCGAGCCCGGCGACCGGCGTCAACCCGCCACTCCACTCCACGGTACGAACCACCTCTCACCAGACGTGATGTCAACCGCAGGGATCGTCGTCCCGAGGGACGGGTTCTCCGAAGTCGTCGGTGAGCTTGTCCCGAAATCCTGGAAATGGGACGCCATCCAAACCCCCGCCGGGATCCTGTGAAAGCCCAGGGCGGCGTGTCCCAGAAGTTAATTCCATAATTGTGTATCACAAGTTCGGTTCGAACATAACTTTCGGTACGCTCCAGGTGTGGAGTTGGGATACGCCCGGGTGTCGACGAGCAAGCAGGACCTCACCCGGCAGATCGACGCACTCGCCAAGGCGGGAATCGATCCGGCGAACATCTACGTGGACAAGAAATCCGGGACCACCACCGAACGCCCCGGACTACAGGCGCTGCTCGAATGCGCCCGCGGCGGTGACGTGATCGTGGTGCACACCCTCGACCGGCTCGGCCGCACCGTCCGCGACACCCTG
>NZ_JBEOXI010000891.1:0-1358 GCF_040296465.1 Streptomyces sp. NPDC002130 | reverse complement strand
TTCAAGATCACCTTTTCCGGAGCGAGGGGCGCACTGTCAGTGGCAGGGAGCTACAGCTACCTCACCGTCAGGGTGCACTGCCTGCACACCGGTCGGTGAAATCATGACGGGCAACGAAATGTCCTGGCCCATAATGGTGGTGGACATCTCGCGCTTGTCCGACAGTCCCGCAGCGTGGGGAGCGAAACCCAGTTCGCTGAATGCCGCGACGTTGTCGTCGACCGTCAGCCCTTTCTCGGATCCCGCCACCAACGCCGCGTACACGGACTTGGGCAACCTCTTCTTCGCACGGCGCTGTGCTTCTGCCACCGTCTCGAAGAAAGCATTCTTAGCCATTGAACTGACCTCTCTGGGGTGCAGCTTTCGCCGCACTGTCGGTATCGCGCAGTAGTTACTGCATTCCCGCAAGCGGGTTTTCGTCACAAATCTTGGCGGGCGGACGCATCATCAGTGTCAGGGGCACGGATGCACGTGGGGTCTTGCGTTGACCGGAACGGGAGTGATCGACACTGGACTTCGGGACCTCTCCCGCCGACGCCAATGCCATTTCACCGTTGCCGATGACGCACTCGGGGTCGGGTCCGTCCATCGGCAGTCCGGTGAAGAACTTGGCCGCCATGCAGCCGCCGCGGCAGGAGTCGTAGTGGTTGCACTTGCTGCAGGCGCCACCGGTCTGCGGCGAGCGCAGCTCCTCGAACAGGTCCGAGTGCTGCCAGACTTCCTGGAATCCACCGTCTTTCACGATGTTTCCGGCAAGGAACTGCTCGTGAATCGCGAACGGGCACGCGTACACGTCACCGACCGGATCGATCAGGCACACGACTCGGCCCGCACCACAGAGATTGAGACCAGGCAGTGCATCGCCGAAGGCGGAGAGGTGGAAGAACGAGTCGCCCGTCAGGACGCCTTCACCATTGGCCACCAGCCAGTTGTAGAGCTCACGCTGCTGCTCGGGGCGTGGGTGCAGGTCGTCCCACACGTCGGCGCCGCGGCCCGAAGGACGCAGTCGAGTGATGCGCAGGGTCGCGTCGTACTTGTCCGCGAGAGCCTTGAACTCGTCGAGCTGACTGACATTGTGCCGCGTGACGACCACCGAAATCTTGGCGTCCTTGAAGCCGGCTTCCTTCAGGTTCGCGAGAGCGCGCTCAGCCATCGCGAACGAACCAGGCCCGCGCACAGCGTCATTGACCTCAGCGGTGGCACCGTCGATGGAAATCTGCACGTCGACGTAGTCACTGGCGGCGAGGCGCGCCGCGACCTTCTTGTCGATCTTCACGCCGTTGGTGGAGAACTTCACACCAACCTGGTGGTCGGTCGCGTAGTCGACGAGCTCCCAGAAGTCGGAGCGTACCGTCGGC
>NZ_JBEOXI010000890.1:0-1358 GCF_040296465.1 Streptomyces sp. NPDC002130 | reverse complement strand
CGCGATTTGTGCCGAGCCTGCGCGTCTACGTTCATCACGGTTCGGACCGCGCTACCGGGACGGAGCTTGAACACGCTGTTCGTGAGAGTGATCTGGTGATCACCACCTACGCGCTCATGACCCGCGACGTCGCGGCCCTCAAGGAACTCGACTGGCGGCGCGTAGTGCTCGACGAGGCTCAACACATCAAGAACGCCAAGACATCTCAGGCGAGAGCTGCTCGCAGCATCCCCGCGGATCATCGCGTTGCTCTGACCGGAACGCCGGTGGAGAACCGACTGGACGAGTTGCGGTCCATCCTCGATTTTGCCAATCGCGGTGTACTCGGCTCGGAGCAGATGTTCCGCAAACGGTTCGTCGTACCGATCGAGCGGGAAAAGGATCAACTTGCCGTCTCGCGACTGCGCGCCGTCACGTCCCCCTTTGTGCTGCGGCGCGTGAAGACCGATCCCGCCGTGATCGCGGATCTCCCGGAGAAGTTGGAGATGACGGTTCGAGCGAATCTCAGTGAGGAACAGGCCGCGTTGTACCGCGCGGTGGTGGACGAGATGATGGCGCAGATCAAGGGGACGGAAGGTATGAAGCGTAAGGGCGCCGTCCTGTCTGCGCTGACCAAACTCAAACAGGTATGCAATCATCCGGCGCACTTCCTGCGCGACGGATCGCCGGTGATGCGACGTGGGCAACACCGTTCGGGAAAGCTCGGACTGGTCGAGGACATCGTCGAGTCGGTCACCGGCGACGACGAGAAGGTTCTGTTGTTCACACAGTTTCGTGAGTTCGGCGAGTTGGTGGTGCCGTACCTGGCAGACCGGTTCACCACCGAAGTTCCGTTTCTCCACGGCGGAGTGTCGAAAGCCGGGCGCGACGCCATGGTCGAGGCATTTCAAGGTGAAGGCGGCCCGCCCATCATGGTGCTCTCGCTCAAGGCCGGCGGCACGGGCCTGAATCTCACAGCGGCCAACCATGTGGTTCACCTCGACAGATGGTGGAACCCCGCGGTGGAGAACCAGGCGACGGACCGTGTCTTCCGCATCGGTCAGAGAAAGAACGTGCAGGTCCGCAAGATGGTGTGCGTCGGAACCTTGGAAGAGCGAATCGACACGATGATCGCGAGTAAAAGTGAACTCGCCGAACTTGCAGTCGGGACCGGTGAGAACTGGGTGACGGAGATGAGCGTCGAGCAATTGGACGAGTTGTTGCGACTCGGCGACGACGCGGTGGGCGAATGAGTCCGCGCGGTAAGGGTCCCGATTTCAGCGAGTACACCGGGCCTCGGCGGCGGGCACCCGCGCCGGTCAAGGAACCTCGCGGGACTCGAGGTCCGCAAGCTTCTTGATCTCATCGGCGGACAACGC
>NZ_JBEOXI010000889.1:0-1360 GCF_040296465.1 Streptomyces sp. NPDC002130 | reverse complement strand
ACACCCTGAACACGGAGGCGGCCGGCTTCCCGGCCGCTCTCGCCGACGCGGTGGCTCCCCAAGCCGGACGGCCGCAACGGTGTGTATTCGAACCCGATCTCCGTGCCGGGCGGGGCCATCGGAATCGACACTCCACTGAATCTGACCCAGATCACTGCAACGGTCGAAGCTGTTGGGCTGCCGAACATCAAGGTGCTAGATCAAGAGCTGACGATGCCGGTAAGGCTGAAACTGTCGAACTCGTTGTTGGGTAACAACTGCTATCTCGGCTCCACGGCGAACCCGATCAACCTGCACCTTACGACCACTGGTAACCCGCCCTCGGAGCCCATCGGCGATTATCCGGGAGCGGTGTTCCCTGCCGTTCAGCACACAGACAATCTCTTCGCAGCTCCCGCCGCTAGCGGATGTGGGGTCTTCGGTGCACTCAATTGGGCGGTGAACCTGCGGGCGGGCACCCCCTCCGCCAGCGGAAAGAACTCTCTCACCACATCCAGCGACGTCTACACCGTCGCCGCGCGCAAGGTGCGACCACCGGCAGCTTCCGCTGCGCAGGCAGCCGAACCTGCAGCTGTGGCGCAGATGGGAGCCGCCGGGTAAAGATCAGACCCGCCTGAATTTCTTTCGACTCACGGTTCATCCCAAAAGTATTCGACAGAAGGGCACATCACATGTCATCACGCACAATGCTCGGTAAGGCCTCAACGCTCGTCGGAGCAGCGGCCGCATTGACCATCGCTGCATCCGGTATCGCGACAGCCTCCACCACGATCAGCCCCGCCGCGGCCACTCCGGTGACGGCTACCAGCAGTGGGCTCAGTTTCGTCACAACCGGCGGTCTCGAGCTGTACTGCACCAGCGTCAGCGGATCCGGAACGACCCCTGCTGCGCCCGGCAACGTGAACTCCGGAACGGGGGGGATCAACATCAACATTGCCAGCGTGGGACTGTCCGGATGTGACCTCGAAGGTGTGCCTGCAACAATCACCACCTCGGGTTCCTGGGCTCTGAACGTCAACGCAGACAGTGGATCGCCGATGGGAAGTATCAAGATCCCTAACGGTGGAGCCCACGTAGTTGCCGGTAGCTGCGTCATCGACGTCACCGCCAGCACTGCTGGCCCGGTGCCCTACAACAACACGACACACACCGTCACCGCCAACAACACCGGAACGGTGAACTTCACCTCCAACGGTGGAAGTGCATCCTGCCCGGCAGCAGGGGCCGGAACGGCGAAGATGACCGGGGCACTCAAGTTCAACTCCACGCCCGGTATCACCGTCACTCCCTGACTCGGGATGTAGTTGCGCCACAGTCATACCCGTGCCCTATGAGGGTGTGGCTGTGGCGTACGCTTCAC
>NZ_JBEOXI010000888.1:0-1362 GCF_040296465.1 Streptomyces sp. NPDC002130 | reverse complement strand
GGGTGAACTGCACCCGGCCCATCCGCTCCTCGGTCATCGCCCCGAAGACGTAGAGGAAGAGCATGTTGCCGAAGCCTCCAGCCTCATCTCACTCGGGAGTTTTCGATGTACATGGATTTCACGCAGGAGCAGTCTGATTTCGCCAAATCGGTAGCGGCGTTCTGTAAGAAGGAAAGTGGCACCCGTGAGCAGCGAGATCTGCTGACCGATCATGGCGCCCACAATCACAACCAGGCGTTCTACGAGAAGATGGCGGAATTGGGATGGCTCGGACTGACTGTCCCGGAGGAGTACGGCGGATCGGCCGGAAGCACGGTTGACCTGTGCATCTTCCTGGAGGAAGCAGCCAAGGGGATGGCGCCGATCGGTGGACTCGGCCCGACCGTCATCACGGGATCCGCGTACGAGAAGTTCGGTAGTCCGGTGCAAAAGGAAGCAGTGCTCGGCGGGATCGTCCGTGGCGCTTCGCAGTCGATCTCGATGTCCGAACCCGAAGCGGGCTCCGACGTGGGCAACCTGAGTTGCCGCGCCGAGAAGGTCGACGGTGGGTGGCTGATCAACGGACAGAAGACGTGGTGCTCCAACGCTCACTTCGCCGAGAACATCCTCCTCGTGGCTCGTACATCAAGGGGCGAGGGCAAGCACGAGGGCCTGACGATGTTCCATGTCCCGGCCGACATCTCCGGATTGAAGATCAGTGGAATCGACACCATGGGCGGCAAGGAGGTCAACGATCTCTACTTCACCGACACGTTCCTGCCCGAGGACGCGGTGGTTGGGGAAGTCGGCAACGGCTGGCGTCAGCTCATGGCCGGGCTCAACATCGAACGCCTCATCCTTGCCGCGATGATGCTCGGGACCGCGCAGCGGGCCTTCGACGACACCCTCGAATTCGTCACTACGCGTAAGCAGTTCGGGCGTCCGGTCGGATCGTTTCAGGCACTTCGCCACCGGATCGCGGATCTCGCCACCGAGATCGAATGTGGCCGTCTACTGGTCTACAGCGTTGCCCGCATGGTCGACGCCAACCCGACCAAGATGTTCCCGCGGGAAGCGTCGATGGCCAAGCTCAAGCTGACCGAGACCGCCAAGAAGGTCGCGCTCGAAGGCATGCAGATGATGGGTGGGTACGGTTACGCGACTGAGTTCGACATGGAGCACCATGTGCGAAAGACTCTTGTGTCCTCCATTTATGGTGGTACCAACGAGATTCAGCGAGACATCATCGGCAAAACGTACGGACTGTGAGGATCGGTTGTGGCAACGTCTGCTACCACTCCTTCGGCGGCTGGAAGGACTCCCTCTTCGGAGACCTGCACGTCTACGGCAACGACGGCATCGCCTTCTACACCCAGGGCAAGG
>NZ_JBEOXI010000887.1:0-1362 GCF_040296465.1 Streptomyces sp. NPDC002130 | reverse complement strand
GGTCTGCGGGGACCTTCTACCCTGTGCGACCGCCACGTCAGTAGGCAGTTCGATCTCGGCACCATGCAGGAGCGGCCCGCAAGTCCAATCTCGGGACAGGCCGCGGCGAGGATGTCAGATTCCCAACCCCCAGCCCAATTCACGTTGCTGATCCGGAATTTTCGGTTTCTCACTACCCTTCGCTCGTATGCCACCTGAGCTGAAGGAGGCTGGTGTGACGTTTTTTCGATTGCTTCCATCGAGCGTGGCGCAGTCCGGCCGCATGGATCAAAACCGAGCACCGTTATTGGAGCCCCGCGCGCCGTACCGTCGGTTGGATCGAACGGGTTCACCCCACCGGGGGCACAGACAAGAGCACCTCCCCGACACTGCAGGAACGCACTTCGAATACGTCCTGTCTGGTCGCTGACAACAGCGTTAAGCTCGATGTTTGGCGGCACTTCGGTTGGGTAGCTGAAGGGCTGATCATCTTTCTCGAATGCGGCTACCAAGATCCCTCCAAGGGATTGGCTGCCTCGGATCAGGTACAGGAGCAAATCTCACGTGACGTCCTTCGTGCGGGCGATCGTTTCCCCCATCGCCGTTTCACCTTCACTGTCCGTCTCCGCATCACCGGATCAACTGCCGGTGCTGCGATCACTGGTGCGTACCGTGGCCGCGCACTATGCGCTCTCGTTGGACGGGCTGTCCGATCTCGTTCTCGCCGCCGACGAAGCAGCGACCATCCTCATCAGCCATGCCCTCCCCTCCAGCAGCCTGACGTGCACATTCGACGGCGACGACAACGCCACTGCGCGAGTGGTCCTCTCTGCGGCAACAACGGGCCAGATCACCACAAGTACTTCGTCCTTCGGGTGGCACGTCCTCGAAACCCTTGCCGACCAAGTGGACCTCGAGGAGGCCCCGCCTGCCGCGCCCGAGGAGAACTGGACTGTGACAATCACCCTGACCAAGGTCGTGCTAGCGGGTTCGTGATCCCCTGGCCCGGAGGTCCACGAGTACACACTGGTCACCGCCTGTCGGGGCGTCTCGTCGCCGTAACTGACGGCGATTCCGATCACGACGTGCTTCGTACCGGTGCCGCACACCAATCCGCATTTCTCGGCATCCAGCTCACGCTGCGACGGAGGTTTCGAGGGCGGCGAGGGACTGGGTGTTTCGGAGCGCTGTGAGCGATTGTGCGAGCAGCCGGGAGACGTGCATTTGAGAGAGGCCTACCTTCTCGGCGATTTCCGCTTGGGTCAGTTCGCCGAAGAATCGGTAGAGCACGATTGTGCCTGCGCAGCCCCTACAACTTCTTCGCGTTGCGAGAGCTGCGCGAGAACCACCCCGGCCTGCTCGACCGGCTGGAGTGGCGGCCCT
>NZ_JBEOXI010000886.1:0-1365 GCF_040296465.1 Streptomyces sp. NPDC002130 | reverse complement strand
GTCAAGGCCCGTGCCAACACCGACAAGGCGGCCGACGCCTTCGACGAGGCCGTCAAGAACATGCCCGACCGGCCGGGCCAGACACACCTCGCCCCTTCACCCGTTCCAACGACAAGAAAATGTTCGCCGGAGTGTGCGGCGGAATTGCAGATTACTTCGGCGCCGACGTCAATCTTGTCCGTCTACTCGCCGTTATCGCCGCTATTTGCACGGGTGGAACCGCGGCTTTGGTATATCTCGCCGCCTGGATGCTCATGCCGTTAGGTTGAGAATTCCGGCAATTGACATGGCGAGAATTACGCGCCGACAAAAAGGTATTTCGGGGCCTACGCGCCAACACGAGCAGGCCCCGAAATCGACAATCTACTTGGCGGCCTTCAACTCTCCACCGCTGAGCGCAGCGAGGGCCTCGAGACCCTTGACGGCCAGGCCACTGACGCTGCCCAACCCCTGACCGATGATCGCACCGACTGAGCCGGCAGCGTCCATGACAGATCCTTCAAGCATGACGTTCTCCTTTAGATGTTCAGTGGTTCACTTGGGACGAGCAAATGACGCCGATCAGAAAACTCAGGGAACGACAGGCGGCGTAAAGCTGAGGGTGTCGAGAGATCCGAAGATTCCACCGGCGGTGTCAGCCAGTGAACCGAAGAGGTTTGCACCGACATTGTCCAAGCCCAGCAGCATTGTCAGCAAAGCCTGCATCGGTGCACCGTCCCCATTCGGACCACCGAGAATATCCATCAACGAACCCATGTTCAGCTCCTCGCGTAGGTGATTCTTTTTACCGTCGGTGACGATTATCGAACCAGTCCGGCGGTAGACACTCGACGTGTCGACAGTCACATTAATCCGCGAGATAACGACTCGATACCACTACGGACAATTACCTTAATTAGGACGAATTCGACAGAAATTTCCCGAACACAAATCGTCGATTCACCACAAGTTCCGACGCAAGTTACTCTTTATCGTTCGACTACCTCACGATTTTGGTCAGAAACTGCCTGCAGAAGCGTCGTGAACCCCACCCGCAACAGTTCGACATAGTGCTCGATATCCGGCATCGTCTCTCGCGAGACGATGACATTGAGCGTCAGAGAACCTCCACGCGCGGCAATGAGGAAGTGGCGCAGAATGTCTCCGTCGACCGGCGCCTGCCCGCCGAGAACTGCCACCGCCGGCGTACCTTCGAAAACATTGCCGTCGACCGATACCGGGACATTGCTGATCGTCGTGTTCTGAATGACCTTGTGCGAAGGGTCCAGCTTGTTGAGCCGACGCGAGAGACCGGTGAGTCTGAGCAGAGCCGCAGGCGAGGTTTCGATGCGTGTGCCGTAACGACGGACGGCTGGGTGCGAACTC
>NZ_JBEOXI010000885.1:0-1365 GCF_040296465.1 Streptomyces sp. NPDC002130 | reverse complement strand
CCAACACCTACGGCCCTGTCAACACGATCTTCAGCAAGAACGTACCGGGCAGCAACACCAGCCGGTGACGTTCGCCAACGTCCACGCCGGCCTGCGACGGGGCGGTGCCGCACTCGTCCCCGGCAGCAACAGGCGCCTGACCTTCGACGGCGCCCGCTCCGTCACCGTCCCCGCCGGCGGCATCGTCTACAGCGACCCGCTGCCCGGCCGCGTTCCGGCCGGGCGCACCCTCGCCGTCAGCATGTACGTGCCCCGGGCGGGCGGCGCGCTCACCGGACACTGGCTGGCGATGCAGACGTCCTACAAGACCGTGGGCGACCACGCCGCGGAGGAGGGCGCGGCCCACTGGAAGCAGCGGACCGGCTCCTGGTTCTACCTCGACGCCGTCACCGTACGGCCCCGCGAGAAGACGGGCGCGGTGGCCGCCCTCGGCGACTCCATCACCGACGGCTGGCATTCCACGACCGACCGGGACCGCCGCTGGCCCGACTTCCTGGCCCGCCGCCTGGGCGAGGCCACCGGCACCAGGGTCGAGGGAGTGGCCAACGCGGGCATCGCCGGGAACAAGGTCCTCCTCGACGGTCCCGGGCAGAGCGCCCTGAACCGTGTGCAGCGCGACGCGCTCTCGCTGCCGGGCGTACGCACGGTGTTCCTCTTCCAGGGCGTCAACGACATCAAGGCCGAACCCGGCGCCACTGGTGCCGGGCTGATCGCCGGCTACCGACGGCTGATCGACCGGGCGCACGCGGCCGGGAAGTGCGTCGTCGGAGCCACGATCGCCCCCTACAAGGGCTGGCAGGAGTGGGACCCCGCCGGGGAAGCGGTGCGGCGGCAGGTCAACGCCTTCATCCGCGACAGCGGCGAGTTCGACGGGGTCACCGACTTCGACCGCGTCCTGCGCAGCCCCGACGACCCCGAGCGGATCCGCCCCGCCTTCGACGGCGGCGACCATCTGCACCCCAACGACCAGGGGATGCGGGCGATGGCCGACGCCGTCGACCTCGAGGACCTCGACTGCGGGACCGGCTAGCCCCAGGTCGCCCCGTTCACCTGCTCGGGCGGTCAGGCGGACGTCGTCGGCTCCGGGGCGATCAGGCCCTCGCGGTAGGCGATCGCCACCGCCTCGCCGCGGCTCGACGCGCCCACCTTGGCGAGGATGTTGGAGACGTGGACGCTCGCGGTCTTGCCGCTGATGAACAGCTCCTCGCCGATCTGCCGGTTGCTGCGGCCGAGGGCGAGCAGCCGCAGCACGTCCTGCTCGCGCGCGGTGAGGACTGCGGCCCGGTCGTCGCTGCCGGGCCTGTCCGACAGCCGGCCGCGACGGATCAGGTCGTCCGCCTGTTCGCGCAGCGGTGTGGCGCCGAG
>NZ_JBEOXI010000884.1:0-1366 GCF_040296465.1 Streptomyces sp. NPDC002130 | reverse complement strand
ACCACCCTTCGGTTCGAGCCGGGGATCACGTGCGTCGTCGGACCGAACGGCTCGGGCAAGTCCAACGTCGTCGACGCGCTCAGCTGGGTCATGGGGCGAGCCGATGACGATCATTCATTCCGCGCCGAATCACCACCTCGCGCGCGGCGAGATAGAAGAGAACGAAGACGACGTACATGATCGCGATGGCAGGCTGGTAGAAGTAATCGACGTCGGCGGTGACGAATTTTCCGACCTCGTCGATGAAGAGACCGAACCCGATTCCGCCGACGAGCGTGGCCAGGTCACGCGTGCGAGAGCCTTCGGTGATGGCGGTCGCCACGATGGCTACGGCCATCAGCAATCCGCCCCAGAGAACGTGTGCGATGTGGAGGGCGCCGCCCCCGATCTGGGGATAGCCCGTTGCTGCCAGATAGGCGCGAGTGATCAGCACGGTGGCGATGCCCGCGAACAGGAACAATTCGAAACGAGCCAGTGCCGCGCGGTCGTAACTGTGCGGCAGAGTCAGCGCATTCCGGTCCTTCGTCGTCATTGCGGAACTCCCAGGTTTCGATAGCGCGCGATACGGGAGGACTGGCGATCGGTGTCCGACTCTTCGGCGAGCACGAAGAGTTCGTGCGCTATCGCAGCCCCTACCCTCTTGGAGAATTCCACGGGTTCGTCGGCCGCGTCAGGCGTTTCGGGAATGATCACGTCGATCACGCCGTCTCGAAGCAGATCCAGCGAACGAATGCCCTGCGCTGCCGCCATCTCCGGTGCGTGACTGATGTCGCGATGGACGATCGCGCTGGCGCCTTCCGGCGGCAGGGGAGCGAGCCACCCGTTCTGTGCCGCGAGTACCCGATCGGCGGGCAGCAGCGCGAGAGCCCCGCCGCCTGTTCCCTGGCCGAGCAACACCGACACTGTCGGGGTCTTCAGCGTCACGAGGTCGGCGATGCAGCGGGCGATCTCAGGGGCCAGTCCACGTTCCTCCGCTTCCTTGGACAGCGACGCGCCCAAAGTGTCGATCACGAGGACAAGCGGGAGTTGTAGTTCTTCGGCAAGTTTCATGCCCCGTCTGGCTTCACGAAGCGCGGCCGGTCCCATCGTGGTGAGCGCGGATTGGCCACTGCGGTCCTGGCCGAGCAGGATGCACGGAAAGCCTCGGAAGCGGGCGAGTGAGAGCAAGATCGTCTTGTCGGTTTCACCCTGCCCGGTGCCGCTGAGCGGTACCTGTTCGGTCGCGGCATGGCGGAGCAACTGCCGAATGCCTGGTCGATCGGCCCGGCGCGAGAGCATCACCGACTGCCAGGCAGGAACATCGGGAATCTCGGGTGAGGGAATCGGGTCCGCGGCCGCCGGAGCCGGGGGATCGGTGAGCACGCAC
>NZ_JBEOXI010000883.1:0-1367 GCF_040296465.1 Streptomyces sp. NPDC002130 | reverse complement strand
ATGCCATGGCTTACTTACCCGCCTTTCCGACCTTGCGGCGGATGACTTCGCCCTCGTACTTGACGCCCTTGGCCTTGTACGGGTCGGGCTTGCGCCTTCGGGTGCTTGTAGCGCGCGAGACGATCGTTGAGGAAGATGCTCAGCTCCTCGATGGTCAGGTCAACGGCTGAACCCGGCGCCATTGCGACGATCGCAACCGGCACCTCACCCCACTTGGCGTCGGGGCGACCGACGACGGCCGCTTCGACGATCAATTCGTGTTCGTAGAGAACGTTTTCCACCTCGGCGCAGTAGATGTTCTCGCCGCCGGAGATGATCATGTCCTTCTTGCGGTCGACGACGTAGACGAAGCCTTCGTCGTCGACTCGAACGAGATCGCCGGAGTGGAACCACCCACCGTGGAAGGCGTCTGCGGTGGCGGTGGGGTTGTTCCAGTACTCACTCATCATCGTGGGCCCACGGTAGACGATTTCACCGATTTCACCGGGTGCCACGTCGTCCATGTTCTCGTCGACGACCCTGGCCGAGATGGTCGGGATGACCCGACCGACGGATCCGAGCTTACGAATCGCATCCTCGCCGTCGAGAACGCAAGTGATGGGCGACATCTCGGTCTGACCGAAGACCGCGACATTGAATGCGTCCGGGAAGGTTTCGGCCATTGCCCGCAGGATCGTATCGGACGACGGCGCGGCACCCCACGAGATGTTCTTCAGCGACAGTGCTCGAGGTTGTGCCTTCTGAACTGCGCACACGGCCTGCCATTGCACAGGCACGAGGAACAGACTGGTGACCTTCTCGGCTTCGAGAATGTCGAGTAGTTGGCCCGGGTCGAATGCGCCGACCGGGTGGATCACCGTGGTCGTGCCGAGTTGCAGGCTCGGTGCGATGGATCCGAGGGCTGCGATGTGGAACATGGGCGACGCGCAGAAACCGATGGAATCGGCGTTGAACAGGTGGAAGGCCCGGATACAGGTCAATGCTTGCGACGACAGGTTCGAGTGGGAGAGTACCGAACCCTTGGGGCGACCGGTGGTTCCCGAGGTGTACATGATCAGAGCAGGAGTGTCGTCCGGGATGTCGACGAACGCGTGCTGCGCACCCTCTTCGCTGATCAGGTCCTCGTAATTCAGGCTGTCACCCTCGGCGGCAGCGCCCACGGTGATGGAGATGTCGATTCCCTCGGATGCGGCGCGAGCCGCGCTGGCCAGCGGAGCCAAGGGTCCTTCGGCGACAATGACTTTGGAGCCGGAGTCGTTGACGAGATAAGCGACCTCGGGTGGCGTAAGACGGAAGTTCACCGGAACCGCGATTGCGCCCAGTGCGTTGGTCGCGAGCACGACCTCGAGGTATTCGGGGCGGTTGAG
>NZ_JBEOXI010000882.1:0-1367 GCF_040296465.1 Streptomyces sp. NPDC002130 | reverse complement strand
TAGCTGTTTACCTGTGGTGGATCAGCGAGCGCGAACGGGTCGACCGAATCGACGAGTCGGCTTCACCCGGGCCGCAGCGTCGAGGATGGAGGTGATCTCGACCTGATCCAGAACCTTTTCGCGGACACGGTCGTGCGCAGCGCCGCGTTCCAGTTCCGCCTTGTCGATGGCGTGCCAGCCCTCGCGGTCGACTACGTCGGACTGTCGCGCCCGGACCAGACGATCGACTGCGGAGTCGTCGGCGACCGGGTTGGTCAGGCGGCCGTCGTTGAAGTCGTCGACGAGCATCCTGATCGTTTCCTGCGCGCAGGACTTGTTGGTGCCGATGAACCCACTCGGTCCGCGCTTGATCCAACCGGTCGCGTAGACGCCGGTGGCGGGATCGCCGTTCGGAGCTTCGAGGACGCGGCCGTTCTCATTCGGAATGACCGAAGCACGCTCGTCGAACGGGACGCCTGCGATGGGCACTCCGCGGTAGCCGATCGAGGTGAGGACCAAGCCGGCATCGATGGTCTCGGTATCGCCGGTCGCCTCGATCTGCACGGTTCCGTTGGCGTCGACCAGGGCGTTGCGAGCGAACTCGATTCCACTGACCTGATCGTCGCCGGTGATCGACGTCGGCGTGAGCAGGTAGCGCAACGTGATGCGCTTGTTGCCGACGTCGACGTGATCGCGGTTCTTCAGTGCTTCGAGTAGACGCAACTTCTGCTCGACGGCATGCGGAAGCTCGCCGCGTTTTGCCAGTTCTTCGGTGGCCGAGTCGAGAACCATGTCGTCGGGTCCGACAGAGAGTTCGATGTCCGGCAGTGCCATCAGGCCGGTGAACTCGGGGACCGTGAACGCGGACTGCGCGATTCCGCGTCGACCCACGATGACAACTTCTTCGACGCGACTCTTCCGCAGAGCGGCGAGTGCGTGAGCGGAGATGTCAGTGCGCGCCAACTTCTCGGGATCGGCCGTGAGAATGCGAGCGACGTCGAGCGCGACGTTTCCGTTTCCGATGATGACCGCGCGGCGATGCGAGAGGTCGAAGACGTCGTCGGCGTGATCGGGGTGGCCGTTGTACCAGGCCACGAAGTCGGTGGCCGATGCCGTGCCAGGCAGATCAGCACCCGGAATGCCGAGACCACGGTCGGACGATGCGCCGACTGCGTAGAGCACCGCATGGTGATTTTCGAGCAGTTCGCTGTGCGAGATGTGCTTGCCGATCTCGACGTTGAGGTAGAACTCGAAACCCTTTTGTGCTGCGATCTTGTCGAACAAGCGAGTGACCTGCTTGGTCTTCTGATGATCCGGAGCAACTCCGGCTCTGGGCGCGGAGAACGTCGCCGCGGTCATCATCGAGCCGGTGCTCGGCGAGGGCGGCT
>NZ_JBEOXI010000881.1:0-1369 GCF_040296465.1 Streptomyces sp. NPDC002130 | reverse complement strand
GGGCACTGCCGTCTGTGCAGGGAAGGGCCCCCGGTGGACAACCGGTGGACAGCCGTGCGTGACCCTCCATCAGGGGACGCAGATTCTTGACGTCGCTCAGGTTCGGCTCCACGACGCCCGACACACTTGCGGAACCCTCATGCACCTCCAGGGAGTCCCGATCGCGGTCATCGCAGCGTGGCTTGGTCACGCCGATAGTTCGTTCACAATGCGCACCTACACGCACTCTCAGACCGACGCTCTCGCTGCGGCTGCGACGAGTTTGGGATCGCTTGTGACAATCCGTGACAACGAACCGAAATCTTCCTAGAAACGAAAAAATCCCCGACCCGCATTTCTGCAGATCAGGGACTCTTTCCAACGCTCCCCCGGCTGGACTCGAACCAGCAACCGTCCGTTAAGAAGTCGTTTTGACATAGCCGCAGGTAGATGCGTTGTCAAAACGTCACTCGGCCTGCCGTGTCTAATTCTTCGCTAGACACTAGATGACCGTCACGAGACTTCAATTCGGGGGGTAAACGGGGGTTTGGGGGGCTTTCGCGGCGCGGTTCGCCCACCGGTCGGTCTGGGGTTCAGAGCCGCTACAGGGTGGCGTCCGGATCGTTGCCCCACACTCTCGACAGTAGTGCATCCGATGCCCGCCGTTGTGGGCAGTAACGCAACCGCAGACTTCCCAGCCGACGAGCGTTCGGTTCGGTGCGAGCAGGTGACCATTGGGACACTGCCGCGGCGCTCGCTCAATCTTCGACATATCGCAAGATTCGCACACATGTTCGAAGAATGGTAGCGTCGGTCAGGCGGGGTCGGGAGGGTAAGGGAAGACCAGCTCGGCCCCGCGTTCCTAGATCGGTGTGATCTGCAAGTACGACGTCGGTTGCATCTTCGACGATCCACCCGCATTGGCGGTATTCGTTGTCACGGACAGCACCTGGCCGTTCTTGACGTAGAAGTTCAATCCGGCCGGGAGGGTCGCGGAGTAGCTACCGAAGTCCACGCGCGTGATCTCCACCCCGTCGAGCTTGAAAATCGCAGTACCGGCACCGCTCCAGTACTCGCGGTCGATCTTGGCGGTCAGATTCACCGGACCGTCTCCCCTGACGACGAGACCGGCCGACGACGCCGTGCTGTTCGCGTCCCGGGGGGTCCACCCGACCAGGTCGGTATCTACAGTGGGGACGTTCTGCTGCGAGGCTGTCAGAGTGACCTGCTGGAGAGCTGCGATCGTGCGCCCCATTTTCGGCACCACTTCCAGCGACATCGATGCATAGCGAGACGTCGGATTGATCGTGTGCTCGAAGGAGTAGATCGCCTCGGCGTCGGCGAAGAAGCGGGCGATGTCGTGGTCCAGCAGGATGCCGTTGCCGCCGAA
>NZ_JBEOXI010000880.1:0-1373 GCF_040296465.1 Streptomyces sp. NPDC002130 | reverse complement strand
GTCAGGCCTTCCTGGACGACTGCAGCAACCATATTTCCTCGGCTGTCGAAGATTCGTCCCTGCGTCAGTGCGCGACCGAAGCCCGCTGACGGCGACGTCTGGTCGTACAACAGCCACTCGTCGGCCCGGAACGGACGCAGGAACCACATCGCGTGATCGAGCGACGCGCTTTGCATGGCGACGTCCATGTGAGGGCCGCGGGAAGATCCGAGCAGCGTCATGTCGCTCATGTACGCAAGCGTGCACACATGAAATACCGGGTCGTCCGGGAGAGCCTCGCGGGAACGGAACCACACTTGCTGCTGCGCGGCAGCGCCCGGACGTTTGTTGATGTCGGCCTTCGGCACCATTCGCAGGTCCCAGTCGGACCACTCGCGCGCCAACCACGCAGTTTCGGGGTCTTCCGAATCCTGGGCGATGGCCAAGGTCTCGGGGTCGGGGACCGGTGGCATCTCGTCCTGGTGCTCGATGCCTTCGTCCTGGACGTGGAAGGATGCCGACATCGTGAAAATGGCTTGTCCGTCTTGGATTCCGGTGACGAGTCGGGTCGCGAACGATCGACCGTCTCGAACTCGATCCACCAGAAAGACCGTCGGTTCCATCGGATTGCCCGGACGCAGGAAGTACCCGTGCAACGAATGAACCGAGTAGGCCGGATCGACCGTGCGTACCGCCGACACCAATGCCTGTCCGGCGACCTGGCCGCCGAAAGTGCGGGTCAGGGTGGTCTCCGCGATGATTCCTCGAAAGATGTCCCGCTCGAGGCGTTCCAACTCCAGAATTTCTTCGATCCTCGCCATCGATGCTCCACATCTTCCCGTGTACCGACGTCTACCGACCTTCACACAATGCCTGACGCACCCCCCGCCACCAAAGTGGGCATCCAAAATCAAGGAGTGACACGCCGATCTACTCAGAATGGTGGTGGATCGTCTCCGTGATCGACGGTCTTCCGTCGGCCCCTCTTCTTCATTCGCAGGTGCATTCGTAACCGCTGCCGCCGGCGTTCACCTTTGACGCGCACAGCCTTGTTTTCCAGACGTGTGCGCCGACGCCGACCGCCCTCGGGCGGTACTGGCTCGAGCATTCCCGACATCAGACCTGACGGCCTCGTTCGGTAGCAATGTCCGGTCGGCGAGGTCAGCATGACGCTGCGGTCCGGGTTCGAGGTGTGCATCCACTGACCGGAATGCTTGAGGCGGTGATGGTTTCGACAGTAAGCACTCATATTCGACGCCACGGTCTTTCCACCACGAGTGGGATCACGATGATCAAAAGGTTCAGTCTACGGCCGGGGCGGCTTCGTGCAGTACCAGTTCGTCGTCGGCCACGGCCGGGAGGACGCCCTGCGCCGCATCGTGCGCCGCATCTCC
>NZ_JBEOXI010000879.1:0-1375 GCF_040296465.1 Streptomyces sp. NPDC002130 | reverse complement strand
CCAATCCGAGGGATGACTGAGATAGAGAATGTCTACATCGACGATTCCGCACCCGTCCATCGCCCTGGAAATCAGCCTGGCCAGCTCCAAAACCGTCGGGACAATCCGACCATCTACGTCGACATAGTCGTCGTCGACGAAATCGATCGCATTTTCACCGGTACCGGGACCCGACGCCGTTTCCCGTCTGAGGTCTGCACTGCAACAGAATTCGCGTTGACCCGATACCACCCAGATATTGGATGGACCCCAATGTAACGAGACTGACACCAAGGACGGAACGGTCACAGCGGTGGCATCCACGGAACTTGGACAAGTTGGGTTTGCGAGCGAGAAACGTAGACCCCACGACCTTCCGGCAATGTCGACGCGCGGACGGTGCCGACGAGATTTCCCTCGTCACGACTTCCGCTCATGATCAATCCGGCCGGTGCCATGTCGCGAATTCTCGCGATCACCGGCTCGTACAGTGCCCTGGCCGCGCCACCGGAACGGCGGGCAATCACCAGGTGCAAACCGATGTCCTTGGAATGCGGAATGTATTCGAGCAACGGCGCCACCGGATTTCCACTCGATGTAGCCACAAGGTCGTAGTCGTCGATCAGTACGTAAATCTCCGGCCCACTCCACCAAGATCGTTCCCGCAATTGCTGCTGCGTTGTTCCGGCGTTCGGCATTCTGGCAGCGACGATCCGAGCCAAGTCGACCATCAACTCACCGAAGGTCGTCGACGACGCCGAGTACCCGCCGAGGTGATTCCCTTCGACCACTCCCAGCAGGGAATGCCTATAGTCACCGATAATCAGCTTGGCCTGGGCCGGTGTGTTCGACGCGATGATCCCTTCCGCTATTGCGCGCAGAAGAGATGTCTTGCCACACGCGGTGTCGCCGAATATCAAGAAGTGCGGGTGTTCCCGGAAGTCCATGTACACCGGCGCGAGGTCGGTCTCACCGAGGCCGATCGGCACGGTGAGGCACCGACCGTCGGCCGCACTCGGTGAGGGCCACCGGGTCCCGACAGCTTCGAGAAGTTCTGCCCGCGAGTACGAATCCGGAAGCATCCGCACGGTCGGTGCCGGACGCGAATTCGACATGGCCGCAATACGTTCGACCGTCGCCGTCACACTCCCGCTGGAGTTCTCACTACCTGGCAAACCGTCGATTCGAGGTAGTCCGGTAAGAAGGTGGAGCCCGTCGCGTGTGATGCCTCGACCCGGTCGACCTTCCGGCACCAGGCCGGCTTTCTGGCGACCCGCATCCGAATCTCCCGGATCGCCCAACCGAAGTTCGATACGAGTACCCAGTTGGTCCTTGAGTGCCTCGACGACCTCGGCGCCCTCGGCGGACAGGCCGCCGCCCACCTCGGCGATGGTCC
>NZ_JBEOXI010000878.1:0-1379 GCF_040296465.1 Streptomyces sp. NPDC002130 | reverse complement strand
CCAGGACTGCAGGTCGGTGCCGAGGCAGGGGGCCTGGAGTTCGCCGACGTGGACCGGGAGGGTCGGTACGGCTCCGGCCGACGACAACATTTTCGCCGACCTCGACGTCCGTGACACCTTCGCCGACCTCTTCGACGGTGCCGGAGAACTCGTGGCCCATCGTGACCGGCGCATTCTCGTGTGAGAGTGGATGCGGGTGGCCCGGTGCGGAGATGAAGATCGGTCCCTCGAGGTACTCGTGGAGATCGGTGCCGCAGATTCCGCACCATGCGACCTTCAGCTTGACTGTTCCTGGCCGCAATTCGGGCTCAGGGATCTCTTCGATCCGGATGTCTTTCTGCCCGTGGAACCGTGCTGCCTTCATTGATCCGCACCTCACTTCGTTGTGAATCCCCTGGTAGATCGACGTTAGGCCGATTATCGGCGCGGGTGAAGGGTTGCAACGGAATGCAATGTCGTGGAACCGATCGGTGCTGGGGAGCGTCTAATCCTGTGAGCGGGTCGCGAACGAGGGGGAGTGCTGTGGGAGTGAGGGGTGCAGTGGTCTTGGTCGCGGCCACGCTGTTGGTTGGGGGTTGTTCCTCGACCGTCGAGGGCGAGGCTTTCCCTGTCGATGTGATTGGGATGTTTGATCCGTGTGAGGTTCTCAGCAATGAGGAATTGGAGAGAGTCGGAGTTGACCCGGCAACTATGGAGATTGACATCGTCGACACCCATATCGATGGGTTCAATATATGCAAGTGGGAAGGATCTTGGTTCTTCCTCCGTCTGACTTCCACAACACACTCGCTTGCGGAAGTCGAAGCAAATCCGGTGATGCGCGATCTACATCGAATTCAAATTGGCGGCCGAGAGGTTCTGATGTTCCAGGAACACAACGACAAGGCGGCGGACCTCGGCCGTGGATCAAGATGGCCGGTACCGCGGTGTTCCGCTGGGCTGCCTTCGAGATGGGCAAGGTCGCCACTCGCACCCTGGAGAAGTCGGGGCTGGGCATCGAGGACATCGACGCTTTTGTGCCGCACCAGGCAAACCAGCGCATCAACGAGGTCATCGCTCGCAGCATGAAGCTGCCCGAGGGCTTCCCCGTCTCCAACGACATCGCCGAGACGGGCAACACGTCCGCGGCCTCGATCCCGCTCGCCATGGAGCAGATGCTGCGCGACGGCCAGTGCAAGCCGGGCGACAAGGCATTGCTTCTCGCCTTCGGTGCGGGTCTGTCCTTTGCCGGTCAGGTTGTCGTCATGCCGCCGTTGGCTGGAGCAGAATCCGCCTGATTGTTCCTTACGGAAGGGCGCCTCGAACCCACGGTTCGGGGCGCCCTTCCGTTTCCGTCCGGATCGCCTGGACGCGTCTGCAGCTGATCGGGCAACCACCGA
>NZ_JBEOXI010000877.1:0-1380 GCF_040296465.1 Streptomyces sp. NPDC002130 | reverse complement strand
GCCCAGGCGGGTGTCGCGGCGGCGGTCGCCTCCACGAGCCGCCAGCTCGGGCAGACGCTGGGGGTGGCCGTGGTGGGCGCGGTGCTCGCCTCGGGTTCTTGCCACCGGCACTCTCTCCGCAACATCCATCCCTGCAGGTCGGGGATGATTGCGCGCTCCGTTGACACCTTGGTTGGTAGTTTCAAGCCTCGTTTGCGGCGTGATTGATTATCTCAAATTCGAAACAAGCAAACGTCCATGGCGATATAGACGGTGACCCTGTCGGATTCTCTGCCAGAATCAGGCCTATGTCCGATTCTGGCGCTCAACGCGCTAATCCCATCGCGGTCGGTTCACGGGTCGCGGTGATCCCGACCTCCGGATCGCAGCCCGGCGATACCGAGCCACAAAGTCGGTGTCGTGGTCGAGGAATACGCCGACACCGTCATCGACAGCTCTGACCTGGGGCGGGACTGGGCACCGGTGGGCGATCGCCCTCGACGACGGCCGTTTGGTCTTCCTGCCGAGGGTGGCCTCGAACTCGCCTGAGTCTTTCCCTCTCTCACCGAGAAAAATCACGGGATAGAAGTACGCCACTCGTTGATGTCAGTGAAAAAGATGCTGTTCACAAGCTTCAATTTGCGGCGTCGGAAGCCTCGATGACGTCGGCCTTGATCCTGCCGCGCACGGAAACGACGAAGCCGTTCTTTCCGGCCCAGTCCCGGATCGCTTTCAGTTGCTCGGCGGATCGACCAGACCCCGATATCTTGATCGCCGTCGAAGTATTCGCACGCGCCTTGCCGGCAGAGGAGACCTTCTCTGCGACCTTGATATACGGCGCGAATACCGCCTCGATCTTGTCAGCATTCGTGGGTCGCAAATCAATCCGATAATCGGCACCCTGATACGAAAAGTTAACTTCGTGACAATTTTCTGTGAGCTGGTCGAAGATCTGTTCCGAAACTCGTGTCCAAAACCGATGGTTCAATATGTAGCCTGTCGGTGAGTTCTAGAAATTGCTGTCTCATGGGTGAACTCTTGGGCTACGCGAGAGTCTCGACTACCGATCAGAGCGTCGATCCGCAGAGCGACGCTTGAGCGCTGCCGGCTGTTTCAAGGTCTAGGTCGAAACCGCATCCGGCGCAACCACCACCCGGCCGTAGCTGATGGATCTCCTGTCGCAACTTTGGGACGGAGACACCCTTGTCGTCTGGCGCCTCGACCGGTTGGGGCGCTCACTGCCCCACCTGCTGCAAACCGTCGAAGATCTCGCCGCCCGCGGAGTCGGCTTCAAATCGTTGACCGAAGCGATCGACACCATCACCTCCCGCGGGAAACTCATCTTCTCCTATCTGCGGCGCACGCGCAGAATTCGAACGCAACCTGATCCGAGAACGCACC
>NZ_JBEOXI010000876.1:0-1380 GCF_040296465.1 Streptomyces sp. NPDC002130 | reverse complement strand
GGGAAGGAGGCGCTGCGCATCGCGGACACCAGCGCCTGCCGCGAACTCGGCGGACAGCTGCGACGCTACCGAGAGTGTCTCGTCTTCGCTGGTGATGCGGTGCGCGATCTCCTGAATGTCCACAGCAGTCATGCTGCCACCGTTTCACAGTCGCAGCACCCACCCAACACTTACAACCTGTGTGATCGCTACCCTGGAAACCCCTGGGAACTGCATGTTTGCTGGGTTTCATGTCTACTGAACGTATCGCCGACGAGATCAAGTTCGCCTACTGGGTGCCCAATGTCAGTGGTGGTCTGGTCACCTCCGACATCGAGCAGCGGACCAGCTGGGACTACGAGTACAACAAGAAGCTGGCGCAGACCGCCGAGAACAACGGCTTCGAGTACGCCCTGAGCCAGGTACGTTACGAGGCGAGCTGCGGGGCCGAATTCCAGCACGAATCCACGAGCTTCAGTCTTGCGCTGCTCTTGGCCACCGAGAAGCTCAAGGTCATCGCCGCGGTGCACCCCGGACTCTGGCAGCCGGCCGTGTTGGCGAAACTGGGCGCTACCGCTGACCACCTGTCGAATGGACGATTTGCCGTCAACGTCGTCAGCGGTTGGTTCAAGGACGAGTTCACCCATCTCGGCGAGCCGTGGCTCGAGCACGACGAGCGCTATCGTCGCAGCGCCGAGTTCCTTCAGGTTCTTCGTAAGATCTGGACCGAGGACGACGTCGATTTCCGCGGCGACTTCTACCGCATTCACGACTTCACGTTGAAGCCGAAGCCGCTGAACACTCCGGAGCGCCCCAATCCCGAACTGTTCCAAGGTGGTAACTCGGCGGCTGCCCGTGAGAACGCCGGTCGCTACTCGGATTGGTACTTCAGTAACGGCAAGGACTACGACGGAGTCACCGAACAGTTGGTCGACGTTCGCCGTGTTGCTCGTGAGAACGATCGGGAGGTCAAGTTCGGGCTCAACGGGTTCATCATCGCCCGCGATACCGAGGCCGAGGCGAAAGACACGCTGCGCGAGATTATCGCCAAGGCGAACCGTCCTGCAGTCGAGGGATTCAAGAATGCAGTCCAACAGGCCGGCGCGTCGACCGCGTCCAAGGACGGGATGTGGGCGGATTCGACATTCGAGGACTTGGTCCAGTACAACGACGGCTTCCGCTCACAACTGATCGGCACGCCGGAACAGATCGCCCATCGGATCGTCGAATATCGCCGCCGCGGTGTCGATCTGATTCTCGGCGGATTCCTGCACTTCCAGGAAGAGATCGAGTACTTCGGGGCCAAGGTGCTCCCGCTGGTTCGCGAACTCGAAGCAGCCGGCAGCGACGAGCATGCGCTCGTCACCGCCGGCTGATCACCGCGGGCGCTGGTGATTCAGG
>NZ_JBEOXI010000875.1:0-1381 GCF_040296465.1 Streptomyces sp. NPDC002130 | reverse complement strand
AATGCGCCGGCCGCTGCCATCTTGTTGCGCGGCAACAGTGTCGGCATCAAAGCCATCAGGGCCGAGCTGCTGACACCGCCGGCCAAGCCGTCGACAGCTGCCGCGACGTAGATGACCCACATCGACGGGTGTGGCAAGAGCGCATTGCACCCGAGAATGACAAAGCCGAGACCCGCAGCACTGCGGGCAAACTGGATGGTGCGTCGCCGATCTTAACGGTCAGCGAGCACGCCGCCGAACAGGCTGCCGAAGAACATGGCGATGGCCATCGCCGTGGACACTCCGGCAACCTGCAAGGTCGACCCGGTGAGCTGGTATGTCTGCGCGGGAACGGCTACGACGAGCAGTCCGATCCCGAGCAGCGAGATCAATCGCGCCGAGAAGGCATACCGGAATGGACGGCTGGTCTGCAGCGGTGAAACATCGATCACCAGCCCACCGAATCGAGTCATGCGAAGGTCTGGCCGATCAGGTCGAGGGTAGCCATTGCGCCGTCGTAGTCAGGACGGTAGCTGCTGGCGGGGAGCTCGAACGTCGTGCCGGCCTTGAACGACGGCAACTGCGAGTAGAGCGGATCGGTGGCAAGCTCGGCCATCGGGCGACCGGACACCGGAAGGACAAAGGCGACAGGCGCATCGGCGACCTGCGAGAGCAGCTCCGGGCTGACCTCGAACGAGTCACCCGAGCCGAAGAGCTGCGGGTTGCCGGCCTTGGCCATGACGTCGTCGGCCTTGAAACCGAGCTCGGCGAGCATCGCGGGCAGCGCGGCCGTCGGCGGAACGAGGTACGGCTTGTTGCTCGAGACCGAGAGGAAGTAGACGACGTTGCCCTCGGGAACCTTGATCTTGCCCTTGACCTCTTTGACCTTGTCCTCGTATGCGCTCAACAGTGCCGGAACCTGGTCGGAACGGCCCGCGGCGTCGGCGACGATTTCGAGCTGCTTGTCCCAGTTGGCAACCGTCTTGGGGACCAACACGGTGGGTGCGATAGCGGTCAGCTGGTCGTAGAGTTCCTCGGCCTGAACCGAGGTGATGCCCTGGCCACCGCCGATGATCAGGTCGGGTTCAGCCGCCGCGACGGCCTCGATATTGAGCTGCTCGCCGGCCGGCAATTCCTTGGTGCCCTGCGCCTTTGCGGCGTCCGACCATGCCGGCGGGAATCCACCGTCGAGGTTCGTGACACCGAGGACGCGGGTATCGGTGGCAACCACCGGTGCGTCCAGGGCGTACAGGTATCCGGCGAGACCGCCACTCAGAACCACGATGCGCTCCGCCGACGCGGGCACGGTGCCGTACGGCCGCGTTCACCGAAGCGGCCGACCGGTGGCCGGGCGTCAGCGCGCGGTCAGCGTGTGCACGTGCTCCACGAGCCGCGTCAGGGC
>NZ_JBEOXI010000874.1:0-1382 GCF_040296465.1 Streptomyces sp. NPDC002130 | reverse complement strand
CGTGGGTATCGTCCGCATTGCCTTCGGCCTGCACAACGACAAGCCCGTCGAGTTTCTGATTCTCGCCGTACTCGTCACCGGGTTCAGCATCCCGCTGCTCGGGCTCAACTTCGATCGCACTACCTCGGGCAATGCAGCACGGTCGGAACTGACCACAGCACACGCCTACCTGTCCCCGCGCGCAGATCGTCGTGGTCGAGGACAAGACCGCGTTCATCGAAGCGCAGATCCGGGAAGTCCTGTACGGCACCGACGATGCCCCTCGCATCATCGGCAAGCGTGACGGCCAGGGCCGTCTGCTCATGCCTGCCAGCGGTGAACTGACCGCAGGCCGGCTGCTCGCCCCGTTGCGGCGCGTACTGAAGCCCCACGTCGAGCTCAAGCGCACCCTCCCGGCCCCGCTGTCGCTGAACGTGCTCTCCGCCAAGCGAACCGCGTACTTCTGCAGCGGGTGCCCCCACAACCGTTCCACCGCTATCCCCGAGGGTTCCATCGGTGGCGGCGGAATCGGTTGCCACACACTCGTCACCATGTCCGGCCGTGAGGACAGCGCTGTCACGGGCCTGACGCAGATGGGTGGCGAGGGCAGCCAGTGGATCGGGCAGGCACCGTTCACCGACGTGCCTCACCTGTTCCAGAACATCGGCGACGGCACCTTCTTCCACTCCGGTCAGTTGGCTGTCCAGGCATGCATCGCCGCAGGCGTGAACATCACCTACAAGTTGCTCTACAACGAGGTAGTGGCGATGACCGGTGCACAGGACGCGGAAGGTGCCCTCTCCGTTGCTCAGCTCAGCCACAAGCTGACCACCGAGGGCGTCAAGCAGATCATCATCTGCGCCGACGAGCCTTCGCGTCACAACAAGCGCGCTCTGGCCAAGGGCACCAAGCTCTGGCACCGCGATCGCCTCGACGAGGCCCAGAAGGAGCTTCGCGAGATCAAGGGCGTCACAGTGTTGATCTACGACCAGCACTGTGCGGCCGACGCACGTCGCCAGCGCAAGCGTGGCACGCTGCCCACTCGCAACACTCGCGTCGTCATCAACGAGGCAGTGTGCGAAGGCTGCGGTGACTGCGGTGTGAAGTCGAACTGCCTCTCGGTCCAGCCCGTGGACACCGAGTACGGCCGCAAGACGAAAATCGACCAGACGTCCTGCAACACCGACTACACCTGCATGGACGGCGATTGCCCGTCGTTCGTGACCGTCGAACTGGTGCCGGGCAAGAAGGCTCCCAAGGCCGCACGTCCCGTCCCGCCCGTCGTCGCAGATCCTGATTTCGACCGGCAGGTTCTGGAACCGGCGCCCGATCCGGCGCAGCACCGTCGCACCACCCCGCCCCCCCCCCGCCCCCCCGTAGCCCCCCCCCCCCCCCCCCCCCCC
>NZ_JBEOXI010000873.1:0-1382 GCF_040296465.1 Streptomyces sp. NPDC002130 | reverse complement strand
CAACACGATCACGCCACCCACCGCTGTTCCGAGCAAGGTTGCAGGCACCCGGCTGACGAGCCACGCCGCAAACGGTGCTGCGATGACACCGCCGAGCGCGAGACCGGCGACAACGAGAAGGTTTCCCGCCGACTCACGACCCAATCCGACAAGAAATCCCAGCGAAGCGGCTGACGCGACCAGAAACTCCGAGGCGCTGACCGAACCGATCACGGTGCGTGGCGCGGTCTTGCCCCGCGAGAGCAGCGTGCTGGTGGTGATCGGGCCCCAACCACCACCGCCGGATGCATCGATGAAACCACCGAACAGGCCGAGCGGGGACAGGAAACGTGCAGTGTGCGGGGTGGTGCGAGCATCGGCCACGGCCGGTGGGCGGACCGAAAAGCGAAGTGCCACATAGACACCGATTGCCAGCAGGATCGTCGCCGTGATGGGGACTGCCGCTTCGGTGGACAGACCCGAGAGCACGGTGGCGCCGATGAATGCACCGACGGCGCCGGGCACACCGAGCTTGGCGACCAGCTTCCAGTCGATGTTCTTGAACTTCCAATGCGACACACCCGAAGCGAGGGTGGTGCCGACCTCGGCCAGGTGAACAGCGGCGCTGGCCTGAGCCGGACCGAGGCCACCGATCATCAGCAGAGTGGTTGCGGTGACACCGAAGGCCATGCCGAGGGCACCGTCGACGAGCTGGGCGCCGACGCCGACAAGGGTGAACAAAAGAAGGTTGAACATGAGAAGACAGACTCCGAGCGAAGAAGCGACAAAGTCAGGGGTGCAGGCAGCGAGAATCGCCGCTCAGCAACACGCCTGATCGAAGCATGCGCTACGACGAGTGGGCCAGAACGCCATCAATCCAAGCGCAAATGCCGGGGAGGCATCGTGGCTGGAAATCTGCACGTCAGGGTCCTTCTGTTCTCGTTCGTTGGTGTTCTGTCCATGCGAGCATAACCGGTCCCGAGCTCGATCAACCCACGGCGCGGGCGAACTTTCCCACTCGGTGGACAAGTCGATCGAAGAATTCCGCCGGATCGGTGCTGACAGCGACGTCCGCGTTGGGCTCACGCTTCCAGTGCCCGACCCAGTCAGCAACCGTCGTTCCGATCAGCAGCGGACTCTCGGTTTCGACATCCACCGTTGCCGGTTTCAGCGTCGCCAACCTCGGGTCGAGCGCGACAGCAGCAGCAAAGGGATCATGCATGTGAGCAAGAAATCCCTGGTCGTACTCTCGATGGAACTCCATGTAGAACCGGATCGCGTCGGACATATGCCTGATCACGCTGTTGGACGCGGAACTGCGGACGTCGGGACCGTCGTCAGGCGAGATGATCTCTTCCGGGGTGCTCCCGGCAGCTTCGGCGAGCCGACGCACATGTTCGCCT
>NZ_JBEOXI010000872.1:0-1383 GCF_040296465.1 Streptomyces sp. NPDC002130 | reverse complement strand
CAGAGCACGAAGCGGGCGAAGGCGGTGAAGGCGGCGGGCGCCGTCTGCTCCTGGCCCCGAAACCGATCATGACCTCGAGATCCCTTCTGGTCAGACAAATTGATCATCTGCTCTTTGGAGACTGGATCCGAGGCACGTGCCACGTGGGGCAAGACCGCACACAAATTGCTTAGACTGTCTCCAGTCTGGCTATCCAAGGCGCAGGCTCTAGGCACCGAGTCCGACGTTGGTCCAGATATCAAGGTAAGTGGAGTAATCGACCAGTTCAGGGGGTTCCGTCAATGACCACACAACACCCCTTGTCGATTCCTCACCAAAGTACAAGCAAAGATAACCGCCGCCGCCCGATCTGAATGTCGCGATGCAACGAGCCGGATCTGGGTACTCTTCAGGGGACAGCCCGTCCAGAATAGACCATTCAAAGCTGTCAATTCGAAACATATCTTCAAGAGGCAGTGGCCCGACAGTCTTACCGGCAATATAGTACCAACCGTTGTGCAAATTTGAATAGAAATTCTTTAGACTGGGGGGGAATTTATTCCAATACCCTGGAAGTTCACCACCATCAACTACCGGTGGCGTACCCAAATAGTAGAGATCGGTCCCATCTGCCATTTTAATTTTATATAGAAGAAAGAACCTATTTTCAGACCTGAGCAACCGAACATCGGATAGATTCTCTTTAATGTTTCTGTAAGTGTCGCCCAATATCGGTCGCCCAAATACATCCCATTGGTCCAATATCCCCGAAATTCGAGCTGCAAGATCACCATTTAGTGCATCCAACCAATAAATCGGAAGCGCCATACGTTCAAGTGGTGTCAAGTCGTCAATCTCCACAAGCACGGGCGAGTCGACATACCGCGAAATCTTGACCAGATCCACTACTGAACTCCATTCAATATACTAGATATCATTTGACGAATTTCCTCAGTAAGATGAGTTTCGATTTCGATCATAGCATCCCGGAATTCAGGGGAAACCGGGATTCCACCCTTCACATAGCCCCACCAGTCTGCCCAACTCTTGGCGCCCTTTGACGTATTCGCAGTCGGGCTCAAACCCAGGAAGTTATCGACATAGTTCAATACTTGAATTTGCTGCTCGAAGGTCAACTGCGTAAAACCAGGCATGTCGAATATGACCCTCATCGGTACGGTGTGATCCGCCTCGAGGACGTCGGGCAATGTGAGCCCGGGAAGAACCGGGTCCGGTCCGCCACCTTCGTGATCAAGGTTAACTATGTCGCGGATCACATTTGTCGGCGTTTTTCGACGCAGCGACGCATACAATTGAGCTAAGTCAGCGGCCGTCAGCGGGTTGCCTTCGGAATCCAAGGTCATGCACTGAACGACCCCGAAGCCATCGAGGCCGAGAAGAAGA
>NZ_JBEOXI010000871.1:0-1384 GCF_040296465.1 Streptomyces sp. NPDC002130 | reverse complement strand
GGAATCGCGCTCCTGGATCAGCGGGTGATGGCCGGACTGGGCAACGTGTACCGAAACGAGATCTGCTTCCTACGAGGCATTCACCCGAAAACGCCGACACATCTCGCGGGGAATCTCGACGCGATAGTCGACCTGTCTTTTCGCACCATCAACGTCAACAAGTCGCGTCGCATCCGGGTCACCACCGGCGACACCCGCCCCGGTAGGCAGACCTGGGTGTACGGCAGACGCGGAAAACCCTGCCGCCGTTGCGGAACTCGCATCACCGAAGACACCCTCGGACCGGATCAGCTCACCGAGCGAAATATCTTCTTCTGCCCGGCCTGCCAGCCCTTCACGCCTGGTTAGCGTTGATCAGCAGCCTGACGCAGTGGCGAACAAATCGTTCGCGGTCCACGACGATCGTGCCGTCCAGATAACCGATGAACAGTGTGAACAACGCCCCGACCAGTCCGACGGCCACCAGTTGCTTGTCCACGGGATCAGCGATCTCGGACAACTGGTCGTACACGAGGTCCACGAACGCCGGCATCGATTCGATACCGCGTCCGCTCAGGACGGGTTCCGAGAGCGGAGCGATCAGGAGCACTCTCCCCATCGCCGGATCGTCGACCATGAGCTTGACGAAAGCGTCGACCGCAGCGGTGGCGACGGCCTCGGATGTGGTCTCCGACTCCACTGCCGACGCCAGCGCCGACTGCGCGCGCTCGGCGACAAACGTGTGGACCGCGACAACGTACTGATCGCGATCGGTGAAGCTTTCGTAGAAGTACCGCTCGGTCAAACCGGCGGCCTTGCAGACCGCACGCACGTTGACGGCCGGACCGTCGACCGCACCGAGCAGTGTCACTCCGACGTCGAACAACGTCGCCTTTCGAGTGGCCCTGCGTTCTTCGATGCTCACAACTTCCCCACTTCGCCGACACCTGATCTTCAATGCACCCGGTATTCGATCCTTGACTACCGCTGTTGTCGATCCTAATCTGACAACATGCGTAGTCAACTTGACGACAGCAGCACCCCGGTTCCCCTCGGTCCGGATTCCCTGACCTGGAAGTATTTCGGCGACTGGCGCGGGATGCTGCAAGGCGTCTGGGCCGGTTCGATGCAGAACATGCACCCCGGGCTCGGCGCCGGAGTCGAGGAGCATTCACAGTTCTTCGACGAGCGGTGGGAACGGCTGTACCGCTCGCTGTATCCCATTGCAGGCGTGGTGTTCGACGGCGATCGCGCGCAGCAGACAGCCGAAGAAGTCCGCGGCTATCACACACGAATCAAGGGCGTCGACAATGCTGCGGCTCACCCTGGTCACCCTCAGCCGCTCGCTGTTCGCCTACGACATCAAGCCCGCCTCCCACGTGCTGAAGCGGATCGTGGACGACGT
>NZ_JBEOXI010000870.1:0-1386 GCF_040296465.1 Streptomyces sp. NPDC002130 | reverse complement strand
CATCCTGATCTGTCTGGCGCTCGCCATTTGGGGCGCAGAGAAGCAGCGGATCGGCGCCACCGCCCTGCGAGACACCTTCAGCGCCGAGCAGGGCATGCTCGGCGACTTCGTCGAGGCGAAGGAGCGGGCTGCGATCTCGGTCGCGCACCGCAGCGCACGGCACAACATTTCGGAGACGGCTCTTTCCGAGGTGAACAAGCGCATCGTCGCCGAAGGCACCAAGCTCCACGACAAAGACCTCGCCTTGCAGATGGACCAGTCAGCCGGCGCCTCCTGGGAGGCGAGTGTTGTGCCGTACGTCGGCGAAATTCCATTTGCGCTCGCTGGTCAAGGCCCTCAGGCCGCGATCAAGGTGGCGCTCGCCATGAACCGCTCGGCGGACACCACCGCCTACGTTCTGATCGAGGAACCGGAAAATCACCTCTCCCACACCAGCCTCACACAGTTGATCGCCCGCATCGAGGCACTCGCTGGTAATCGGCAGGTCTTCATCACCACCCACAGCTCCTACGTTCTCAACCGCCTTGGGCTCGACAAGCTCCGACTCCTGCACGCAGGAACACCGACGACTTTCTCCGACATCTCGGCGGACACCGTGCTCTACTTCAAGCGCCTCTCTGGCTTCGACACCCTCCGCATCGTTCTGGCGGACAAACTCGTCCTTGCGGAGGGACCGTCCGACGAGATGTTCTTCGAGCGCGCCTTCCGAGACAAACACGGCAAGACGCCTATCGAAGCCGGGATCGACGTACTGTCCATGGCCGGCGTTTCCCTGGCTCGAGCCCTGGAACTCTCTGCGGCACTCGACCGTCAGGTCGCTGGAATCCGGGACAACGACGGCAAGCAGCCAAGCCACTGGGAGGGGAAGGTCGCTGCCTATCTCCAGCCAGGGAAACGGCAGCTGTTCATCGGGGATCCAGCCGATGGCAGGACCCTTGAGCCTCAGCTGATCCACGCTAACGGTGACGCTACTTTGCGAGCGCTTCTGCCGATTACGGACGATACGAAGACCACCCTCGACTGGATGACCGGCCACAAGACCGACGCCGCCCTGAAAATCGCCGAGTCAAAAACTTCGATCACGTTCCCGGACTACCTGATGAAAGCAATCGAGTTCGTCGAATGAACCGGGTCACTCTCGCCGTCGCCGGATCCCGCAAGACGCAGTCGATCGTCGATGCCTGCGCGGGTGGAGCACCCGGCGTACGCCGCCTCGCGCTGACGTTCACCCAAACCGGGCAGGCCGAACTCAATGGGCGACTCCAACAAGCCTGCGCCCCCGGAACATCCCCCGAGGTCATGGGCGAACTGCCCGGGCTGTTCGCGCAGGTCCGCTCCGTCCTGCGACCGGGCGGCTGTTTCGCCTTCCCGCTGGTCGCCCCGCCC
>NZ_JBEOXI010000869.1:0-1387 GCF_040296465.1 Streptomyces sp. NPDC002130 | reverse complement strand
GCCCACAACGGCGCGTTCGTCAATGTCGCCGGGTCCCCGCCCTGCACGCCGTAGAAGATCCAGTCGGCGTCCGCCACGTTCAACTCTTCTTCACTGATGTCTCGGGAAGTGTCGTCGAACTGCTGCGACTGCGGACGGGTCAAGCCGGCATCCTCGGCGATACTGCCGGTGAACGAAGGAACACCGAAGATGCGCAGACGATTTCCGTTCTGGCGCGTGAACGACACCGTCGGCGGCGACGAGAGGGAAGCACCGAGGGCCGCGGCATCGGTATTGAAGGTATCCAGCAATGCCGCCGCCTGCTGCGTCTTACCTACCCCGTCGGCAACCAGCAGGAAGTCCTGCTTCCAGTAGACGCCGGTTCCCTGTGTTGCCACCGTGGGTGCGATGGCGGAAAGCTGGTCGTACAGCGAATCAGCGTCCTTTCCTGCAACATTCATCAAGATCAGGTCAGGATCGAGCGTGACGATCGCTTCGAAATTCGGTGTGAAGCGTCCACCTGCGTCAACGACATCACTTAGCTGAGTACGGAATTCGGGGTATGCAGACAACAAGTACGGAGGCACCAGGTCCGCACCGTCACCACGCGTCGAACCTGCGGGCACGACACCGAGCGACAGGAGTGCATCTGCTTGCCCGGTCGAGATGACGACAACCTTTTCGGGCTGCGATTCGATCGTGGTGTCCCCTTTGAAGTGTGAGACGGTACGAGGGAACTCGCCGTCCGACTTTCCGCTCCCCATTCCAACCGGGACTTCTCGCGGAGCGACAAACGCAGAGTCCGCCGGAGCTGACGCACTGATCTCGGCATCTGTGGGCGACGCGTCCTCGCTCGAGCAGCCACTGAGAGCTGCCACCAATGTCAGTGCGCCGATCAGCATTACACTGCGTGACTTCTTTCGAAAATTCATGATCGTGTCCCGTACGTCGTGAAGCATGACAGCTTCATCTTCCGCCATGGTTAGGTGACCCTACCCTTTGAAGAACTGTAAACTATATCTGTGTCAGATACAGTTCCAGGGCGTGGATCACACGGGGTCGATCGCTACTCTGATCACGTGCCCACCGCGGAAGAAGCATCGAGATCACTCATCGCTGCGGCGTTCGAATTGCGTCGAGCGCTGCGGGAATACATGGCTACGTCAGGCACCGACGCGACTTTGCCCGAGGCACAATCCGAAGTACTTCACGATGTCGCACAACACCCGGGCACTCGCATCGGGGCTGTCGCCGACCGTCTCTCCAGACGCCCGAACACCGTCAGCACACTGGTGCGCACACTCTCCGACAAAGATCTGATCGAGCGACGGCCCGATCCCACGGACGGCCGAGTGAGCCGGCGCTTCTTCTGCAGGTACCGTCACTTTCGCTTCTTCCCTGCTGAAAG
>NZ_JBEOXI010000868.1:0-1388 GCF_040296465.1 Streptomyces sp. NPDC002130 | reverse complement strand
CTGAGAAAAAGGTGGCTGAACAACGGCAAGCCCCAGCGCGCCACCTGTTGTTCGGGTGCGTGACCTATCAGGGAGACGGTGGGCCATGCATGCAGCAAGCCTGACGTTCTCAGCATGGAATTGGGCACCTCCAGGACAATCGCCCCCACCGTTCTGCCGGCGAAAAAGTTCACCTGGCTGTCGAACGCCTCGGGTTCATAGGTGCCACGAGCGAATGCGGCTTGGAACTTCGCGAGCGCGGCAGCGTCGCCACCGAAGACGTCCTGGACGACGCCGGCGAATACCCGAACGCCGTCGCTGCCCAGGATCGTCGAACCCGTCGTACCGACTGCGATGACCTCACCGCCTGCCCCGCTGGTGGCGTCTTCCCCTGTGGCGTAGCGAACTTCGATGCGCTGTGCGTGAGCCTCACCCTTATCGGTGGAGACGTGGACGACTTCGCCGGCGCGAAATTTGATCGCGACGTCCTCGCGTTGATCGCCATCGGTGTCGATTCGGAAGACATAGAGAGCTTCGTCTCGAAACGGTGCGACCGTGTCCGCGTCGGCAGTGGGATTGATGGTCATCGCCATCACCGTCGTGTCCTCGGTGCCGGCGAAAAGGTAGAAGTCACACAGGTCGAGGCGGGGGTCTTCTCGGGCAGTGGGGGTGTCGAAGTGGTGGGACATAGGGAGGGCCTCCTTGCCGGGCGTTACGTAGTCGTGGCATGTAGCCAGCGGTTTCAAATGGACGAGTCGATCAACAGCGGCAGCTTGCGGTAACAGGAGCCGGATGCAGCGAATCGGGTAAAAAGCGAGCCCAGCTGCGTACCAACCGGTACAATGGGGATGGCGGGCTGTCGTGGATAGCTCTGAGGATTGATCAGTGATGATACCTACACCGCACGGACCATCACCGTCCAGGCACCCGAAGCAACGGCAGCATTCCCAGAAACCGTAGACGTGGCCGGCAACGACGTAAGACGCTCTCGCGGATGCAATTTCGAGCGGTCCTCCCTCAGATTGCCGGTGGCCACCCCCAACGCGACCCTCAAGGAATGGACTCAGGGGTCCAAAGTGCAGTAATCTTCGACTCTCCACAATCGAATATGGTCGCGCCTTGCGGGAGGAGGTTACGCAGATTGAGTCACGTTTCGTCATGTGGTCTGTACGAGGTTTCCTCTGAGAGTTGCTCGACCAGCTCGGAGAGGTTCTCCCACGATCCACCAAGCAAACGAGATCCGAGGAGCGGATATGAGCGTGATCAGCAGGGGGTTCGGCGCCGGGCACAGCAACGGTGGCGGCGGGCGCCTCCCGCCGGGGCAACACGAGACGCACGACTTCCCGGTGTTGTCTACAGGGCCGACACCTCAGGTCGATCGATCTACGTGGGCGTTGAATATTACCGAT
>NZ_JBEOXI010000867.1:0-1390 GCF_040296465.1 Streptomyces sp. NPDC002130 | reverse complement strand
CCGGCTTGTCGATCATGTCCGCCCTGATCGGTTCGGACTCCGCCGCCTCGAGGACAGCTCGCGTTGCCACCTCACACGCTTTGTGCACGTTCGCGTTGTGGGCGATCGGGAGATCGAGAACTGCAGTGGCGTAACCCTGACTCATGTTGCCGACTCGCAGGATTTCGCCGTTGCGGCAGTACCACAAGGTGCCGTTGACATCTCGAATCGTGGTAACTCGCAGGCCCACGGTTTCGACGGTCCCGACTGCGTCGCCGAGATCGACGACGTCGCCGACACCGTACTGATCCTCGAGCAACATGAAGATGCCGGAGAGGAAGTCACGCACCAGGTTTTGTGCACCGAAACCGATGGCAAGACCGATGACTCCGGCGGATGCGATGAACGGCGCGACGTTGATCCCGAGAATGCCGAGGATCTGCAGCACACACCAGACGAGGATGACGATGGACACCGTCGACTTGAGTACCGAACCGATGGTCCGGGCTCTCTGCGATCTGCGCTCGTTCACCTTGGCATTCGGAGACTTACGGGGCTTCGACATTCGATCGATCCCGCGGTGCAGCGCGAAGCGCAGTACGACTGCGAGCGCCACGTAGATCGCGATCTCGACAGGTCGGTGTATCAGCCAGTCTCGGTTGGTGTCGGTCAGTTCCCATGCTTGTATTTCGGAAATCATCCCCATGCAGTCTACGGATTCCGGCCGATCCGGGCATCGGTGCAGGGCAGGCGGTCCAAAGCCGAACAGGCAGCTAGGCTTACGCCATGGCTGCGTTCACTGGCATACCCGTTGCTGCACTCGACTTCTACGAAGACCTGGAAGCCGACAACAGCAAAACCTGGTGGGCAGCGCACAAGGAGACGTACGACGAGGTGGTTCGTCGTCCGATGGCGTCGTTGACCGCGGCGTTGGAGGACGAATTCGGCGCGGCCAAGCTCTTTCGGCCATATCGAGACGTTCGATTCTCGAAGGACAAGATTCCGTACAAGACACATCAGGGCGCGTTCGTCGGTCTTGCCGAGAGCTGTGGCTACTACGTGCAGATCGACGCGGCAGGGTTGATGGTGGCCGGTGGTTTCTACGCCAGCAGTTCGGAGACTATCGCGCGTTATCGTGCGGCTGTCGACGACGACGTTCGAGGGCCGGAGCTCGAGAAGATCCTGGCCTCCGTCGAGAAGGCCGGATTCACCATCGGCGGCGACAAGCTCAAGACGGCGCCTCGCGGATACACGGTCGATCACCCGCGAATCGACTTGTTGCGACACAAGTCGCTCACTGCTGGTCGCAGTTACCCAAGCCCCTCGTGGCTGGACAGCGCCAGGACGTTGAAGGAAGTTCGCACAGCGTGGCGCGCATTGACGCCTCTGGTCGAATGGTCCGGACAGGTGC
>NZ_JBEOXI010000866.1:0-1391 GCF_040296465.1 Streptomyces sp. NPDC002130 | reverse complement strand
AGTCCCTGAAGAACGCGGTCACTCCGGACGAGATCTGCGCCGAGTACGGAGCCGACACGCTGCGCCTGTACGAGATGGCCATGGGCCCGCTGGACCCAACACCGCGTGGCCCGACCCAGCAGGATGGAGAGTCACAGCCGACTACACACAACCCGGAACCCCCTGCAGCGCCGGAAGCTTCTAGGAGACAACAACATGACCCACAACACAATCCGACGAACCACAGCAGCAGCCCTCGCCGCCGCAGCCCTACTAGCCGCCGTCGCAGCCTGTTCCGACAAAACCGACGACCCCAACGTCACCCTCACCTCCACCGCAGACCCCGCATTCGGTGGCCCAGACGGCACAGCCACAGCCAAGACACCAGATGAACAAGCACGTGCCCAGGCGCTCGCCAAGGTGAACGACTACTACGCGCTGTTGGGGAGTGTAGAAGCAGATCCCGCCGCATCGACAGATGCGATCAGCACTGTTGCTGCAGATCCGGTCCTGTCGGGACAGGTCGGAAACATCACTCTCCGGCGTTCGCAAGGAATCACCAGTACTGGAGCGATAACTGTTGTCAATTCCTCGGTTTCGGATCTCGAGGTTCCTGTTGACGAGAACGGAAAGCCTAGGACCGAGCCGGCGTGGGTACATGTGCAAGCTTGCACGGATATCTCGGGTTGGGAGAACAAATACCAGGACGGAACCAGTGCAATGAAGCCCGACCGTGGGCAGTTCGAGTCCACCGCGATCACTGTCCGAAACCCTGAGTGGCCAGACGCGAATGGCTGGCGGGTTACAAGTCAAACAGTTGAGAAGGTGTCATCATGCGGCTAGCAATGAGAGCATTCGTCACTGCGGCACTCGTTTGCGGAGTGGTGGTTACGGGCGGTAGTCAGTCCTCATTCGCCCAGCCCGGTGTGGGAGGGGCCGGCTCCGATGTGTTCGTAACGCCTGGTGGCGCGAACGTCACTGTCGGTGGTGGTTACATCAGCGCGCCCTCGGGCGGCGGTGGCGGGGCCGGTAATGCTGGTGGCGCGGGCAACGCCGGTGGTGGCGGTGGTGGTGCAGGGACGAGCGGCGGTGGTGCCGCCGCTGCAGCGAATAATGGACCGGCTGTACTTGAACGTCGCAGCTGCAGCAATCTCCGAAACAACTGTGACGCTGCGCCAGCCGCACCAGGGATTGATGTTCCTCCGACACCACCGTCGATGGCGGAGATCATGAATACCGTGTCGATGGCTGTCACCGCGATGCAGTTGGAGAAGCCTGAGATGTGCATGACACCCGAGCCTGCAAATTCTCCTGGCGGCCGAACCGGTCTCGTAGGGCGCGAGGCGTGGATCTATTTCTGCCCCAACGGAGCATCGACGAGACCCGCTCAAATCGGGCCCGTAAACAGGGTC
>NZ_JBEOXI010000865.1:0-1392 GCF_040296465.1 Streptomyces sp. NPDC002130 | reverse complement strand
AGGTCCCGCTCCCCCTCCAGATGGACGGTGACCACCTGGGGCTGCGGACCAGCGTGACGTTCACAGGCGTACGCCGTGCACTGCGTGTGATTGTGCACCAAGGTCGTCACCGACAAGGTGATGGCACAGGTCGAAATGCAGTGTGGGCCCTTCACCGTCGTCTCGTTGATGAGTACCGACGCGGTTCGGGAGCTCGGACTCGAGGTCGGGAGTATCGGCGTCGCAATCGTGAAGGCCACCACGGTCATCGTGGAAACGCCGTAGTTTTTGAACATACTGGAGGAAATCCGTGAAGCGTGTAGTCGGACTTGTTGCAGCAGGCGCTTTTTCGCTTGCCCTGGTGACCGGTTGTAGTTCCTCCGACAATTCGTCGTCGTAGACGTCGTCGGCCGCTCCGACCACAACAAACTCGAGCGAGAGTGCCACGGGAAGCATCACCGTCTTCGCGGCGGCGTCACTGAAGAACAGCTTCACCGAACTCGGTACTGAGTTCGAGTCCGAGAACCCCGGTTCCAAGGTCACTTTCAGCTTTGCCGGGTCCTCGGATCTCGTCGCTCAGATCACCCAGGGCGCACCGGCTGACGTGTTCGCCTCGGCTGACGCCGCCAACATGACCAAGGCCACCGACGCCGGCGTCGTCGCGGGGTCGCCCTCGGACTTCGCGAGCAATACCTTGACGATTGTTGTGCCGCCGGGCAATCCGAAGGGCATCGCGTCGTTCGCCGACCTGACGAAGGACGGGACGCAACTGGTGATCTGCGCTCCGCAGGTCCCTTGTGGTGCGGCTACGAAGAAGGTCGAGACGGCCACCGGTGAGACCCTCTCGCCCGTCAGTGAGGAATCCTCGGTGACGGACGTTCTCAACAAGGTGACGTCCGGGCAGGCCGATGCCGGCATCGTTTACGTCACCGACGCGAAGTCCGCCGGCGACAAGGTGCAGACCGTAGCGTTCCCGGAAGCCACCACGGTGGTCAACCTGTACCAGATCGCGGTGCTGAAGGATTCGAAGAATTCGGAAACGGCAACGAAGTTCGTCGACCTTGTGAAGGGGCCCAAGGGCCTGGCAGTTCTGAGTGACGCGGGATTCGCTGCTCCGTGACACGCCTACGACCGGCAGTCCGCGCCCCGCTCGGGCTGCCGGTATGGATTTACCTCCCCGCGCTGATCGGCGGGGCGTTTGTCATCGCTCCCTTGGCCGCGATGCTTGCCACCGTGCAGTGGTCGCAGTTCTGGGAACTCGTGACTTCCGAATCGTCGGTTGCCGCGTTGAAACTGAGTTTGAAGACAGCAGCGATGAGCACGCTGCTGTGCATGTCGGAACGGATGGCGTCGATCTCGGGTTCCCGGCCGACGAAAGAGGTCAGCCGCGGGCGGATGGCCCCCGGACGGGTG
>NZ_JBEOXI010000864.1:0-1397 GCF_040296465.1 Streptomyces sp. NPDC002130 | reverse complement strand
AAGTCGGTGACCGTGGTGTCGGCGAGGAGGCGGCCGCGGCCGATGATGACGAGGTCCCCTACATCGTCGAGCGACTCACCCTTGGTCTCACGCATGACCAGCAGCGCGACAAAAGTCAACGTCGCCGCCACGAGAAGATAGATGCCGACCCAGCCGACGCCGTAGTTCTTCGCGAGGTAGACGGCGATGAACGGCGCCACCGCAGCGCCCAGAATGCTGGCGGTGTTGTACGCGATTCCCGAGCCCGTGTAGCGGACGTTGGTCGGGAAGAGTTCCGGGAGAACGGCACTCATCGGGCCGAAGGTCAGGCCCATGAGCAGCATGCCCACGATGAGGAACGCCAACATACGGCCGTCGTTCATTCCGTCCGGTTCGAGGAAGACACCGAAGGTCAAGCCGAACACCATGATCAGACCGGTGATGATCAGCAGTGTGATACGACGCCCGTACCGGTCGGCGAGCCAACCCGAGACCGGCACGGCGGCAGCGAAGAACACGACTGCGATCAGCTGCAGGACAAGGAAATCGGTGTACTTGAACCGCGGCCCGCGGCGCGGCAACCGGTGAGGCCGTCGAGCGGTATTGCGGCAACGTGATCCCCGAAGATCTGGTCCGCAGCAGCGCGTCGGCGCTGGAGCGGTCCGGTGCACGGGTCGTCGATCCGGCGAGTTTCGCGCTGTACAGCGAGGACCAGTACCGCCTTGCCGGGTTCCCCTTTGTTCCCTTCACCTCTGCCCTGGATATTCGCTGGGCACTCGGTCACACCATGGACGAGAAAGTGCCCACCTATGTGCCTGCAGCCCTGACGTATCTCGGGTACTACACAGGCGCCCGTCGCGGAGAACCACCGATCGCATCGTTGCAGTACGCCGGAATCGCTGCGGGGCGCTCACGCGCCGAGGCCGAGATGTCAGCTCTGCTGGAACTTCTCGAACGCGATGCCACCGCGCTTGCACCCACCTGGGTTGCCCCACCTCGCTCTACGAACAGCAGAGCAACCGTATTCTGTGCCCCTGCCACCAGTCGCAGTTCGACGCACTGACCTACGGCAAGCCGATCTTCGGTCCCGCTGCTCGCGCACTTCCGCAGTTGCCTATTACAGTGAACGAAGAGGGCTTCCTGGTCGCCGACGGTGACTTCATCGAAGCACTCGGCCCGGCATTTTGGGAGCGTCGACCGTGACCACAACAACAACCAAACCGTCCAAGATCAGCGCGGCAGCGGCTGGACAAGCGGAGGCTATGGACTCCCGCTACCACCTCGCCGCAGGCATGCGCCGGCAGATCAACAAGGTCTTCCCGAGTCCGGACCAACGGCGTCGTTGTGCTGCGGAGGACTCCTGTGGTCGCTCCCGCGGGTATGGCCGTGCACGGCGAACACATCACGATGCTGGGGGG
>NZ_JBEOXI010000863.1:0-1402 GCF_040296465.1 Streptomyces sp. NPDC002130 | reverse complement strand
GGCGAGCGCACCCACCGCGGCCACACTCCGGCCCACCCTGGCCAGCTCCGGGCGCGAGGTCAGGTCGGCGAGGTGCGAATTTCAGGTAGTAATCAGGTGGTTGGGAATGGTGCTGCCAACAGCACCAACAGCGAGGGCGGTATCCGCGCTCCCAAAACCAAGAAGAACTTGGACGGCAGCACAAACAGCAACGGCGACAGTTGGTTCAGGTTGCCCGCGATAGACGTGACTATGGTCGCAGGCGCATCGGGCGTAATTCAACCGACAATTCGAACGGCTGGCACAGCCGCAACCTTGTCCTGGGCGTCGACGACGTTGCCTTCGGGAACGCTGTCGCGGTAGGTCACGTACGGCTGGCTCGGGTCGGTCCTGAAGGTGTCGATGGAGAACTCGGAAACCGACTCGAGTTCGGTTAGTCCTCCGTGTTTGATGAGGTTGTCGACGAACGGAGTGCGCTCGCACACGAACTCGGCGCCCTCCGCCCAATCGACTGTGGTCTGATTCGCACGAACATGCACAGTGGTCATGAACCAGATCATACGGCGGACACAGTTGAACTGTGCCTACCGATCACAATTCGATGCGAGGATCGCCATCCAACGGTGCGAATACGGAATCGAATTCCGGGATCACCGCATCGCACGAGCACCACAAGTCCACACCGACAGTGACCGTCATCGAACCGCCATGGATACCGCCCGACGGGCCCCGCGGAATCCACGGACCGCAGAAGAACTGTGTGCCACGATCGAATGCACATGAAACTGCCCGCATCATCGCTCGTGCGTCATCGAGAGTGTCACGTGCGAGCGAATCCAGTTCCTGCAATTGAGGCATCGAATTATCTGACGTGCCGCGATAACAACGAAACACCACCACCTCGAGGTCTGCCACGTACAGGACAGATTGCGACGCATCGATCTGTGCGGGATTCAATGGCGCCGGGAACGCGACCGTCGGATAGATCTGTCCCGGCCGAACGAATGCCGTCTCACACCCGTACGCGGGCACCATGTCCCCTGTATGCACTGCCGCGTACTCAACCTGGCCGGCGCGCGTCGATTCGAGTCGCGATGTCAGTTCGTTCAGCAGTTGGGTGGCTTTGCCGTAGACGTCCATCAGCGGATCCTCGCTACGCGCGGCGAATCAGGGGAATAGACCCGTGGCCGAGACTTCACCTTGTGCGGATTGGTGGCGGCGATCCATTGGTCAACCGACGCAACGCCAGTCAACCCATGCTCGAACAGCACTGCCGCATCGACCAACTGAATATCCACGCCTTGACGGGACACGTGCTGTGCCCGATCCGGGAGCTTGCACCCGCCACCAACCGGTCGTCCAGGAACGTGAACGGGCGCCCCGGGTCCATCGACACCAGCCACAGCGACAGCTTGGCCATCTC
>NZ_JBEOXI010000862.1:0-1402 GCF_040296465.1 Streptomyces sp. NPDC002130 | reverse complement strand
GTCCGCTCGGTATGACGTCGACGTCTTCGCGGTTCGCCGATTACCAAGCCCGAGAAAATCGAACAGTGGGCCACATTCTCGAAGACGGAAAGTACGAGGTAGGGCCGGTTCGGGACGCCGACGCCCAATCCCCCGCCGGTGGAGTCAGCTCCTCGGCGAACGACATGGCCAAGTGGTTGGACATGGTGCTGTCGGGTGGTCAGTATCAGGGGCAGCAGATCGTTCGGACAGATGCGCTCGTGCCCGCGGTCAACCCGGAGATCGTCTCGCGCCACGCGCAGGAAATCGGGGAACGCTCCGGCTTCTACGGCTACGGGTTCAACGTTTCCGACAGCGCCGCAGGCCGTGTGACCGCCAGCCACTCCGGCGCCTTTCTGGTCGGAGCCGGAACGAATTTCGTGACGATTCCCTCCGCTGACGTCGGCATCGTCGTTCTGACCAACGGCACGCCCACCGGCGTCGCGGAGACCTTGACCGCCGAGTTCGCCGACCTGGTGCAGTTCGGGAAGATCACCCGCGAGTGGCGCCCGCTCTACGAAGCGTCGTTTGCCTCACAAACCGATCCCGAGGGCGAACTTGCCGGGAAGACGCCGCCGGCCTCCCCCGCTCCTGCACCACCGACAAACCAATTGACCGGCGACTACGGCAACCCGTACTGGGGTCCCGCACTCGTGACGCAGCAGAACGGTGCGCTGACCTTGACCATGGGTCCCGCGGCCGCGACGTACCCTCTGACCCACTGGGACGGAAACACCTTCACGTTCCCGCTCAGCGGCGAGAACGCACCGGCCGGGACGGTCTCGAAGGCCACCTTCGACGGAAACTCGCTAACCTTGGAGTACTTCGATCACGATCATCTCGGTACCTTCATCCGGGCAACACCCGCCGAATAATCAGCCAAGGACACCCCATGAGTAGTTCGACAGCCACGGTGAACGCAATGTTCGCGGCCCTCACCGATTTCGACGTGGACGCCGCAGCCGAATTGATGACAGACGACATCGTCTGGCAGAACGTCTCGCTCCCAACGCTGCGAGGCAAGAAGACCGTCGTGCGAGCGCTACGGCTGGTCACCAAGCCTTCACTGAAATTCGAGGCGGAGATGCACCACATCGTCGGCGACGAGACCACGGTGCTCACCGAACGCACCGACATCCTCACCGTCGGACCGCTGCGCATCGAGTTCTGGGTATGCGGAACTTTCGAACTGCGCGACGGCAAGGTCTGCGTCTGGCGGGACTACTTCAGTCTGCGAGACGTCGCGTGGGGCGTGGTGACCGCGGTCGGCCGTGCAGTCGTCGGGAACGGGACACGAAGTAGGCTTGCTCCGGCCTGAAAACACCTGCCGAAAGCGAGCGAACCTCCCATGTCCGAGAACACCACGCCTGACTCCTTCGACGCC
>NZ_JBEOXI010000861.1:0-1402 GCF_040296465.1 Streptomyces sp. NPDC002130 | reverse complement strand
GGCGCGGCGATCCACCGCGAGCAGCGGTGATGCCATGACCGGTCGAGTGCGCAACTGTTCGATCAGATGAGACTCACGCTTGACCCAGCTGCGCAGTGCCGCAGCGCAGCGGTCACGCAGATCCGCAACCAGGGCAGCTTCCGCAACCGCGTCGGGTACGACGCGCTTGGCCGCGTCGGTGGGTGTGGCTGCGCGCAGGTCGGCGACGTGGTCACTGAGCGGGCTGTCCGGCTCGTGGCCGATGGCACTGACGATCGGCGTCGTGCAGGCCACGATGGCGCGGCACAGTGCTTCGTCGGAGAAGGGCAGAAGATCCTCGACGCTACCGCCGCCGCGAGCGAGGATGATGACGTCGACCACCGGGTTGGCGTCGAGTTCCTTCAGCGCTTCGATGATCTGGGGAACAGCAGTCGGGCCCTGAACCGCGGTGTTACGCACCGCGATCGCCACTGCAGGCCAACGACGATGGGCGACCGAGACGACATCCTTCTCGGCCGCGCTGGCTCGGCCCGTGATCAGGCCGATCGTGCCGGGCAGAAACGGAAGCGGCCGTTTGAGTCTCGGATCGAACAAGCCCTCGGCGGCGAGCAAGGCGCGCAGTCTCTCGATGCGGCCTTCGTGCGGCTCTTCGTGTTGAAATCGGGCAGTCTCAAGGCGCTCGCCCATGAATATCAGGTCAGCTATCCGACGATCCGAACTCGGCTGGACCGCATTATCGAGAAGGTCCAGGTTTTGGAATCCAACGACGACCATTTCCTCCGTGCTCTACGCGTTCTCGCATCAGACCGGAACCTCCCGGCTGACGCAGTGACCCAGATTGCCGCACTCTATCTGGAGAGCCGACCAATTGAAATCACATGACCGCATTCCATCCGCCGATCCTCGTCGGGGCGGTCCTCGTGCTGAGGGAGAAGCTCTGACTTACCGGCCAGTCGCGGCGTCGCGGGCTTGCTCGTACCGGTCGGGTCTCGTGTGCCGGCGATGTCAGCACGCGACGAGCAACGGACTCGTACATCGCCAGAATCGATGCTCGATATTGGCTTCGCGCCGCAAGCGGACCCGTGGGAACCTGGCCTCCACCTTGAGTATATGTCCGCTGGAGCGACCAGCGGACTCATCCGATCTGCCACTCCGTCTGCGATGGCGTTCAACTTTTCCGTACCGTCATTCGAGCGTTTCCCGAAACAAACCACGATCAGAAACGTGAGCATCGTAGCGACGGCATCTGCCTGCGTCGATGGCCCTCAATGAAGTAGAAGCAGGAAAAATAGCTCAGCTTCCGATGATGTGAAAGCTTGCCGCACATAGACTACTACGTGGTCCTCGGACAGCGCGGCCCGACCGCCGTGATGGTCGCGGCCTGGCTGGGCTGGCGCTCCTGGCGGCAGCACACCCTGCGGCC
>NZ_JBEOXI010000860.1:0-1403 GCF_040296465.1 Streptomyces sp. NPDC002130 | reverse complement strand
GATCAACCGGATGCACACCGGTACCTGGATCGCCGTGTCACACCCTGACACCCCCACGGCGCACGAATCTGCCACCCGCTTCGCCGAGCATGTATCCACCATCATCAAAACTGTTGCAGCTCAGGGCGACTACTCGTTCTCGGCACCAGAGGGAGCGTCCTGATGCATGTCACCTCGATCGATCGATACGGACTCGAGCCGGGAATCGTCACCGAATGGTCGCTCCAGCCTGCAGACGGTGCCGTCACCGAGTCCGAGGTACCACCGTCGTACAACCAGCATTTTCACCTCGAGACTGCGCGAACACACGGCATGGGCCGGAGCGTATGGATGGCAGCGGCATTCGATCTTCCCGGAGAACTGAATCGGCCTGCACTCGATCTCGCGCTGCGCCTGTTCATCAGTCGCCATGACACTCTGCACACAGGATTCGAGGTGGGCGAGTTCACCACCACCCGAATGGGACTCGATCCAGACGGCACACACATCGAGACTTCGGAACCGCTGAAGTTCGATTCCACCGAGAATCTGCGAGCGCACCTCAAGAAGCGATTCACGACGGTCTGCGATCCACTGACCTTCCCTGCCTACACATTTGCCACGGTCGAACGCGAAGAGCACTACACAGTCCTGAGCGCCTTCGATCACACACTGGTCGACGGGTACTCGTTGGTCATCGCACTCGGGGAACTGCGACAGATCTACGAGGGACTGATCGCCCTACCCGACCTGACCGACCACTCGGCGGTCGACGCAGTGATGAGCCGACTGGGTGACCCGGGAAGTTTCGTGCGGTACTGCGAACTGGAGGCCGACGCTCTACTTCCCGTCGACAACGACCCTCGAATCCGGGAGTGGGCAAGGTTCTACGAGATTTGCGGTGGTACTTCACCGAGTTTCCCCTTGGATCTCGGCGTCGAGGGCGGAAAGCCAGCGCCGCAGGGCGCCGATGTGCGCGTGCTGCTCGACGAGGAGCTGACGGCGACGTTCGACGAGATCTGCCTGTCCGCCGGCGGTAGCGTGTTCACCGGAATCCTCACTGCGATGGGTCTTTCCGTCCACTCGTACACCGGACAGGCGACGCTTCCCCTGCAATTCCCGCTGCACATCCGCAAAGATCCCCGTTGGGCCGACGCGATCGGCTGGCTCACCACCAGCGCGCCGATCACGGTCCAGATCACTCCCGACGCGGATTTCGGTGCATCCCTTGCACATACGCACGCGTCGTTCCGAGTTGCGTTGACGCTCGAGGGCGTCACCATGGCCCAGGTTCGAGATGCTTTGGGCGACAAGATTCGACGCACGCGCACCGACGTCTTCATGGTGTCGTACATCGATTACCGCAAACTACCCGGCACAGACGATCATGATCTCCTCAACGCCCATCACATCAGCAATGTGAC
>NZ_JBEOXI010000859.1:0-1404 GCF_040296465.1 Streptomyces sp. NPDC002130 | reverse complement strand
TCGTCGTGCGGCAGCCCGGTGAGGCTGCGTCCCTGCACCGCGAGGATCTGGAACGGTGCCAGGCGCACGCCCTCCAGGCCGTCCGTGGTCCAGCAATTGGGGGAGGTCGTGTGCCGGCAGGCCGATCAGTGTGGCAACCATCTGCAGCGGCAGTGTGTCCGCTACCGACGTGACCCATTCGATCTGTCGACCGTCGAAGCCGTTGTCCCACAACTGCTGCGTGTACTCGAGCATCGTCGGCTCGAGTGCTCGTATGCGTTTGGCGACCAGTGTCGGCAGCACAAGTTTGCGCTGGTGCTGATGGTCGGGTTCGTCGGCAGTCGCGAGAACGTGAACAGCTTGCCCGCCGCTGTCCATATCGAAGGTCAGGGCCGAACCGTCCGGTGTACGGACCAACACGCCGGTGAGGTTGGAGGAGAAGTCCTCCGTACGGGAAACGGCCTCGGTGACCAGTTCCCACGTCGACACCAGATAGAAGTCGGTATCGGGAATTCGGTACACGGGGTGCTCGCGCCGGAGTACGTCGTAGAGCGGGTACGGGTCGTCGATGTTCGACGGGAGGAAGGGATTGATGTCGAGCGTCGATGGTGTCACGAAGGGAAGATTTCACGGCCCGGAAGGAGAAGTCAACAGGTGGAAAATGCCTCTGAACTGGCATTTTGAGAAAATCTCACGCGCATTCTGACTTCCCTGCTTCTCCCAGGTCAGAGGCTCCCCGCCTTCCGGAACGTAGAGATTTCTGATTGAATCTGTCTCAGAGTGAGACGAGGTGACGGAGAGTGACCGGTGCGAACGAGCGCCACGCCGCCGATTGGCTGGCCGGCGGTAATCGTCGTGAACTCGCAACCGAGCGCATCTTCGCGGCTGCAGCAGAGCTGATTCGAGAACAGGGATTCGATCGGTTCAACGCCGACGACGTCGCTGCCCGCGCAGGCTGTTCGAGGGCAACGCTCTACCGCTACGTAGGTGGCAAGTCCGCGATTCGCGAAGGGCTGTTGTCCCGAGGTGCGGCTTCCGTGGTGAGGCAGGTTGCGGCTGCCGTCGAATCACTGCACGGCGACGAGCGGATCGTGGAGTCGATTCTCGTCGCCGTCGACGCGATACGATCCGACGCTGCCATGAGCCACGGCCTTGCGGCAGCGCGGGCCAACGGGATCGACGAGTATCTCGTGTCTTCGCCGCTGCTGCCGCGTACTGCACTGGAACTTGCCGGATTGGATCCCGAAGGGCAGAAGTCGCAGTGGGTGGTGCGGATCGTGTTGATGCTGTTGGCATGGCCTCTCGCAGACGAGACCGACGAACGACGGATGGTCGAGTCGTTCGTCAGCTCCTGAGACTCCGGTGTCAGCGAGCGCCCACAGGCCTGTCGCCGACGATCGATATTCGATCCATCACTCTGCGAGC
>NZ_JBEOXI010000858.1:0-1405 GCF_040296465.1 Streptomyces sp. NPDC002130 | reverse complement strand
GCTGCGACGCCGACCCGGAGAAGGTCGCCTGCGCCTACCCGCACACGCCGCTGCAGAAGTACCTCAACGCGGACTTCGCTGATCTGCCCGGTGAATGCTCCTGCATCGGTGGCACGGCCCGCGAGTTCGTGTGAGCGGAGGGAATATTCGTCCAGAGCCGTTCGAGTGAGTGCCCATTTCCGGGCCATCATCTCGGCGCCGGTCCCCTGGCTGAAACTGTCCACACCGTAGCGTTCGAGTACCGAAGCCGGGAAATGCTCACCGTTCTTGCTGGCGGTTCCCATCGGAACTCGCGACATCGATTCGACGCCTCCGGCTACGACCACGTCGTTCTGCCCGGAGATGACGGTGGCCGCAGCAAAGGAAACTGCCTGCTGGCTCGATCCGCAGGCCCGTGTCAGTGTCACGCCGGGAACGCTGTCGGGCCAGCCGGCGGCGAGTGCTGCTGTACGGGCGATGCTTCCGGCCTGTTCGCCGACCTGACTGACGCATCCCCAGATCACGTCGTCGACCGTCGCCGCGTCGAGTCCGGTCCGTTCAGCGAGTGCACGCAGCACATGTGCAGACAGTTCGGCCGGATGGATCTCCGAGAGGGCGCGGCCGCGACGGCCGATCGGTGTACGTACTGCGTCGACGATGACGGCATCTCGCATGTATCTCTCCTGCTGTTCGTGCCCGGTTCTGCGACTGTGCGGTCGGGGCGTGCCTCGAGTCGATCACGAGCGGGTCGACCCGGCAATGTCTTTCGGTGAATAGCTTTGTTAGCGAATGGCTATACGTGGAGTACTCAGCCGCGGATGAGCTTGCGATCGCGCTCGGGATTGGCGAAGACGAGGACCAGAACCGCGGCGATGACTCCGATGACGCCGATTGCCTGGAAGGACTGGGCGTAACCGTCGGCCGGGGTTGCAGCGTTGTCCACGATGACTCCCGTTGCGTAAGGAGCGATCAGGCCACCGATCGACATGATGGCGAGGAAGAATCCCATCGTTCCGGCAGTCTGCTGCGGCGGGCACAGTTCCGAAATTGCAGCGTTGATGAGCGGGAAGGTGATTGCCGAGAACCCGTAGCCGATCGAGACCATGGCGACAGCGACGATGGGAGTGGAGATCTGTGGCAGGAACAGGAGAATCGATCCGCAGATCAGAACGCCGACGCAGGGAACGATGACGCGGACCGTGCGAGAAGTGAAGCCGCGGCCGATCAACTTGTCCGTGACGGAACCGGAGGTGATCATGAGGACGAGACCGACGATCGAGGGCAGCGCGAACATCGAACCGGCTTGCATCGCACTGTATCCGAGGCCGACCTCGAAGTACGACGGCAACCAGGTGAGAACGACGGTGGTCAGCGCGTAGATGGTGGCGATGAGGAAGCAGCAGCTGACGAAGGTGCGGGAGAGCAG
>NZ_JBEOXI010000857.1:0-1406 GCF_040296465.1 Streptomyces sp. NPDC002130 | reverse complement strand
AGCCCGCCATCCTGGTGCGAGGAAAGGTGGTGGGATTCGCGACGGTGACGCCCGACAAGGAGACGGTCGAGTTGGGTGCGACTCTGTTTGCGCAGCAAGCGAAGACTGCGCTCGCGGCCATCGAGAAAGAAGCGCGTTCGTTGCTGAAGTTCATGCACCCGAATATCGTGAACCGCGAAGTGCGGTTCGCTGTCGCTACGTAGCGGGCTTGTGCTTTCGTGGTGCCCGATCGCGCAGTTCGGCCACGATCTCGTCATTCCACATGTGACGCCGCACCAGTCGGTACCGCTCCCGGGCGATCCACAAGTACGCCTCGGCGTCGGTGTGCTCGGGCAACATGTCGGCGCCCCGCAGCATCCGCACGACGGGGAGAAACTCCTCGCCGAACCAGCGTCGGGCGACCGTGTCTCGGCCGAGGAACTCGCCCTTCTCCTGCATGAGCCGAAAACCCCACGCCTCCACACACTCACTGAGTTCGGCGTACTCCCACGGGTCGGTGACCTGGACGGCTTCGCGTTGTGAACCCTGCAGCGGAACGCGGGTGAGGAAGAGTCGGCGATGGTCCTTGATGAGCAGATCGGCGCGCTGAGTGATGCCTTCCGGCGAGATACGAGTGATGATCTCGGTGACGTACGCGTCGATTGTCTTCTGGTGCATCGCACACGCAATGGACACTCGGTGGTGCCCGTCGATCACGAAGTGCATGGAGCCGACGCGATACAACTGAACAGGTGGCACCGATTCGCCGCGTCGTTGCGCCACCGCAAGTCGCTCCCAACGAGCGCGCGAGTGAGTGGACGTCGGACGGAAGTACCTGTCGAAATCACCTGTGCGGTCGACACTTCCGACTATCGATTCGATGGTGACGACCTGCAGACCCAGAGACTTCTCGCCGACCTTGCCGAGAGCTGCGACAACTTCGTCGAACGGCAGAATCGCGTTGACGTCGTCCGGTTCGCGTCGTAGCCAACTGACCAGACGTGCAACGTCGGCACGTCGACGCTGACGAGCGAAGTCGTTTTCCGCGTCGGCTGTGGGAAATCCGGTGTCACGAGCCATGTCGGCGCCTCACGATCGTCGGCGGAGTACCTGGGGAAATCTCCATCAGCGTGAAGCCGACGGTATTGAGCACGATAGTCCGGCCTACTTCCAGATCGAGAGGTGTTCGCCCGTGCGGGTGGATGTGTCCGTGGATCATGACTGTCGGATCGAGGGTGCGGATCAAGGAGGTGAAGCATTCGAACCCACGATGTGGCCGATCCTCGGCGTCGCCGACACCGCGGGCAGGGCTGTGTGTGAGCAGCACATCGACGGCCTCCATGAGCCATCTCGCCGCGCAGCTCGGAAACCCGCGGGAGATCGCGCAGTTGGCGCGGGCGGCGCAGGAGGGGGCGCGGGGGCGCGTG
>NZ_JBEOXI010000856.1:0-1407 GCF_040296465.1 Streptomyces sp. NPDC002130 | reverse complement strand
TTCTCGCCGACCCACATCAGATCGCTCTTGACGTAGCCGTACAGGCGCTTGCCGCCGGTGTAGGGCTGGGAGCAGGGGGCCGATCGCGTCCCGGGTGTGGTTGCGATGATCACGGATCGAGAAGGCAACATCTACGAGGGTGCTGCGGGTGAGCGGACACTAGGTTACGGCGTTCCGATGACCCTCGATACAACCTTTGCGCTCTTCTCCACAACCAAAGCGATCACCGGTACTGCTGTCCTGCAATGTGTGGAGGAGGGGTTGCTCGATCTCGATGCACCTGCAGCGACCTATGTTCCGGACATCGGTGAGCTGAAGGTCCTCGACGGTTTCGACGCCGGCGGAAACCCTGTTCTTCGGGAACCCAAGCGTGACATCACCACTCGCATGTTGCTCCTTCACACTGCAGGGTTCGGCTACGACTTCTTCAACGAGTCGTACAATCGGCTCTCGCAGGAACATGGGCAGCCCAGCGTGATCACGTGCAGCAAAGCGGCGCTCACGACACCGCTGCTCTTCGACCCGGGTGAGAAGTGGGAGTACGGCACCAACATCGACTGGGCCGGACAGGTCGTCGAGTCGATTCGAGGTCAGCGACTCGGCGATGTCATGCGCGAGCGCATCTTCGAACCGCTCGAGATGACGGATACGGCATTCACGATGAGCCCGTCGATGAAGGATCGACTTGCGCCGATCCATCAGCGTGAGAGCGACGGAAGCCTCACTCCGCTCATTGGATTCGAGCTTCCGTCCGAACCCGAGGTGCACATGGGTGGTCACGGTTTGCACGGCACTGTCGGCGACTACATGAAGTTCATTCGTATGTGGCTGAACGACGGCGTGGGCACTTCGGGTCGCGTGTTGTCGTCGGAGACGGTAGCTGCAGCCGTTCAGAACGGGCTCGAAGGCCAGCACGTGGGGTTGTTGCCCGGAGTTCTCCCGACACTGTCCAACGATGCGGAATTCTTCCCCGGTGTACCCAAAGGATGGGCATACTCCTTCATGACAAATGAAGAGGTGGCACCCACCGGTAGGCCGGCCGGATCGTTGGCTTGGGCGGGTCTGGCCAACCTCTATTACTGGATCGACCGGCAGACCGGCGTCGGAGGGTTCTGGGCAACGCAGATTCTGCCGTTCGCGGACGCTGGATCCATCAACGGATACCTGGAGTTCGAGACCGCCGTTTACCAGTGATCGGCTAGATTCCCGCTGTCCGGGATCGACTGTTTCTTTCGGGCGGGTTCGGAGTACGCATGCAGTACAGCGCACGCTGGCATACGACGAACTAGGAGACGGCATGAACAGCCTCGAAGGCAGCTTCGAAGGAAAAGTTGCACTGATCACCGGCGCCGGTGTCGTCGAGGCGGACGCGGCGCAGCGCGTCGAGCGGCTCGGACTCCCAGCCCA
>NZ_JBEOXI010000855.1:0-1407 GCF_040296465.1 Streptomyces sp. NPDC002130 | reverse complement strand
CCGGCTTCGGCGCCTGTTCGACCGGCTGGCGGGCCCCTGGCGGGGCGACCCGTGGATCTGGCGGCGCGGCCTGTTCGTCGCCGCGGGCGCGGTGCACCACCCCGGGACGGTCGTCGAGGTCAACCGCAGCGCGCCGCGTGCCCCCGGCGCGGCGATGGCGGTGGGCCCGGACGAGGAGGTCGTGGGCAGCGTGTCCGGGGGCTGTGTCGAGGGCGCGGTGTTCGAGCTGGCGCAGGCCGTCGCCGCGGACGGCGAGGCCCGTCTCGAGACCTTCGGCTACAGCGACGAGGACGCCTTCGCGGTCGGCCTGACCTGCGGCGGCGAGATCACGCTGCTCGTGCGCGCCGTCACGCCCGAGCGGGATCCCGGATTCGGCGCGGTCGCGGACTCGGTCGCGGCGGGCGAGCCGGTCGCCGTGGCGACCGTGACCGACGGACCGGCACCGCGCGGGGCCGCCCTCGCCGTCTGGCCGGACCGGATCCTCGGCACGCTCGGCGCGAGCGGCCTCGACGCGGCCGTGACCGCCGACGCCCGCGGCGAACTCGCCCTCGGCGCGACCGGCATGCGGCACTACGGGCCCGAGGGGCAGCGCCGCGAGGACGCCGTCAGCGTGTTCCTGCAGTCCTTCGCACCGCCGCCGCGGATGCTGGTGTTCGGCGCGATCGACTACGCCGCGGCCGTGGCCCGCATCGGCGGCTTCCTCGGCTACCGGGTCACCGTCTGTGACGCCCGCCCCGTCTTCGCCACGCCCCGGCGCTTCCCCGACGGCGTCGAGGTGGTCGCGCAGTGGCCGCACCGCTATCTGCGCGAGACCGACACCGACGAGCGCACCGTGATCTGCGTTCTCACGCATGACCCGAAGTTCGACGTGCCACTGCTGACGGAGGCGCTGCGCCGCCCGGCCGCCTACATCGGGGCGATGGGCAGCCGCCGCACCCACGCCGACCGGGCCGCACGGCTCGCCGAGGCCGGGCTCACGGAACGCGAGCTGTCCCGGCTGCGCTCACCGGTCGGCCTCGACCTGGGCGCCCGTACACCCGAGGAGGTGGCGGTGTCCGTCGCCGCCGAGATCGTGGCGCTGCGCTGGGGCGGCACCGGAGCGCCGCTCACCGCGACGGAGGGCGCGGTGCATCCGCACCGATCCTCCTGACATATCAGCAGATCAGCAGATCAGCGAAGGGATTCCCATGATCTTCATCACCGCCAGGTTCCGAGTCCGCCCCGAGCACGCCGACCGCTGGCCCGAGATCGCCGCCGACTTCACCCGGGCGACGCGCGCCGAGCCCGGCTGCCTGTGGTTCGACTGGTCGCGCAGCGTGGACGAGCCGTCGGAGTACGTGCTGGTCGAGGCCTTCCGCGACGACGAGGCCGGGGCCGCGCATGTGCAGTCCGCGCACTTCAAGGCCG
>NZ_JBEOXI010000854.1:0-1408 GCF_040296465.1 Streptomyces sp. NPDC002130 | reverse complement strand
GCGCCGCAGTTTGTCGTAGACGAGCGTGTGCAAGGCGGTGACCTTGGCGGTGGTGGCAGCCGGACGACAACGGCAAGCCCCCTCACGCCACCCGCATCGACCTGCACTGGCCGGCCGGCCTGCCGGACGGCGCCCGGCACGGGTTCACGCCCGCGCAGCGGGAGCGCCTGGAGGCCGCCCTCCCGGCGATGGCCCGCCGTCTGGCGGACGCGCTGCCCGACCAGGCCCGCCGCGTTCACATCCTCGGCTTCGAAGAGCTGATGTACGCCCCGCTCCGGCTCGCCCGCGAGCTGGAGCGGACCACCGGCATCGAGGTCCGCTACTCCACCACCACCCGTTCCCCCGTCCTCCCCGTCGACGACCCCGGCTACGCGATACGCACCCGCCTCGCCTTCCCCGCCCACGACGACCCCGCCGACGGCCCCGGCGAGCGGTACGCCTACAACGTCGCGGGCGCCGGATTCGACGCCGTCGTCGCGGTGGTCGACTCGGCCGCGGACACCCCCGCACTGCACACGCCCGACGGCCTGCTCGCCCGGCTCGCCGCGCACACCCCCGAGGTCCTCCTCGCCGTCGTACCGTCGTACGCCCCTGAAAGGCCCCGCATGCTGCCCGAGCCCCTCCGCGGCCCCGACTTCTCCTCGTACGCGCCCGAGGAGGTCGGCTGGCTGCTCCAGGACCTCTCGGACGTGACGCTGGAGGCGCCGACCGAGGAGCGCGAGGAGGCGATCCAGAGCGGCGGCGCGCACTACGCGGAGTCGCTGCCCGTGGAGTACCAGCCGAGCGAGCAGTACCAGGAGCTCTTCCACGCCGCGCTCAAGGACTCGGCGGCCCGTATCGCCCAGGCGGTCGGCGTCGTCACCGAGACGGTGCTCGCCGAGCGGTCCCCGCGCCCCGTGCTGGTCTCCCTGGCCCGCGCCGGCACCCCCGTCGGCATCCTCATGCGCCGCTGGGCCCAGCACCGGCACGGCCTCGACCTGCCGCACTACGCCGTGTCGATCGTCCGCGGCCGGGGCATCGACGCCAACGCGCTGCGCTGGCTCGCCGAGCACCACGACCCCCGGGACGTCGTCTTCGTCGACGGCTGGACCGGCAAGGGCGCCATCACCCGCGAACTGGCCCAGGCCCTTCAGGAGTTCGAGAAGTCCGACGGCGTCACCGGCTTCAGCCCCGAGATCGCCGTCCTGGCCGACCCGGGCTCCTGCGTGCGGACCTACGGCACCCGCGAGGACTTCCTCATCCCCTCGGCCTGCCTCAACTCCACCGTCTCCGGCCTGATCTCGCGGACCGTGCTCCGCGCCGACCTGGTCGGCCCGCACGACTTCCACGGCGCGAAGTTCTACCGCGAACTCGCCGCCACCGACGTCTCGGTGACCTTCCTGGACGCCGTGTCCGCCCGCTTCCCCGA
>NZ_JBEOXI010000853.1:0-1409 GCF_040296465.1 Streptomyces sp. NPDC002130 | reverse complement strand
AATCGTCGATCCGTCGGCCAATCCGTACCTGGCCACCGCTGCGATACTGGGTCTTTCGCATATCGGTATCGACAATTCCGCGCAATTGCCTCCGGAAATGGTGGTGAACCCGTCGACTCTCACGGAGGCGGAACGTGATGAGCGCGGGGTGACCCGAGTCCCCACCGACGTCGGCGCGCTCGTGCAGAATTTCAGCTGTTCCTCGGCGGCGAAGAAAATCTTCGGGGAACCGATCGTCGAAGCATTGGTGTCAGTGAAGGGAGCCGAGCGGGAGACGTTCTCCCAGATGGACGAGGCGACAATCGTCGAGCGACTTCGGTACACCTGGAGTTGAAAGGGTTGACGGCCACGATCCCGAGTTCTATGTTTAAGTTATTCCTTAATTAAGGAGTTGCTTACATGGATGGGCGAAGTGGCCGGCTCGATGCAGTGTTCAGCGCACTGGCAGACCCGACGAGGCGTGAAATGCTCTCTCGCCTGACGGATGGTTCGATGACCGTCGGTGAGCTGGCCGAGCCGTTCGAAATGAGTAGACCCGCCATCTCGCAGCATCTCAAGGTGCTCGAGCGAGCCGGTCTCATCGAACGAACCGCCACCGCGCAATGGCGCACATGCACCCTTCGCGCAGAGGGTCTCGACGACGCGAGCGCCTGGGTCGACGAACACCGGCGCGGTTGGAACGAACGCTTCGATCTTCTCGACGAGCGTCTACGTGAGCTGAAACAACGTCGACCGAAGAAGGAGAAGGACAATGAGTGACCAGAATGCCGATGCCACTGCAGAATTCACCATCACCCGGGTCTTCGACGCGCCGCGCGACCTTGTCTGGCAAGCGTGGACCGATCCCGACGAGGCGGCGCGTTGGTGGCACCCTGAGGGTGTCAGCAGCCCGCGGGAGCACGTCACGATCGATCCCAGAGTTGGCGGAACGTACCGCTACCTGATGATCAACGACGAGAACGGAGCCGAGTACCCCACCGGCGGAACCTATCTCGAGGTCGACGAGCCGAAGAGGCTGGTCTTCACCTGGGGGAATCCAGGAGATTCGGTGGATACTGCGCCGCGAATCACGGTCACGCTCGCAGATCGGGGCGACAAGACCGAGATGACATTCCATCTGGTCGGGGTCCCGGGTTTCAAGGGCGACGGCAACGTCTACGACGGGTGGGAATCCGCGTTCGACGTGCTGGACCAGGTGTACCGCGGCGAGTAGTCGGGAATCGGACACCGCCACCGGGGCACCGATGATTGAATGGAGTGAATACACCATTTAATCACCGACGTGGGAGAGCCTGATGGCACCAGAGGTTGCGGTAGTTCTCGAGGGTTATACCTACTTCGAATGCCCACGCTGGCACGAAAACCGGGTTTGGGTGTCGGACTTCTATACCTATCAGGTGATTTCGGCC
>NZ_JBEOXI010000852.1:0-1409 GCF_040296465.1 Streptomyces sp. NPDC002130 | reverse complement strand
CCAACTACGGCTCGCTCGTCGACATCGCCGCCCCCGGTGGTGAGACCCGCACCTCCACCGCCAACGGCATCCTCTACACGCTGAACTCCGGCACGCCTGGGCCGCTTGTGTGTTCGACGCTCAGAACGTGCGGCCAGCGGGCAAGTCGTTCCGCGATCGTCAAGGCGTACGAAGTCGTGCAGTCGACTTCGACGAAAGCCAGACACGATTCCGGACGGCCATGGCCGGTTGCCCTGGCAGAGACCCAAGCGGTGCCGGAGTCCTGTAGCCGCTGCCAGCGGCGTGCGACGGTGACCGGATCGACTTTGAGTGCGTCACCTACCGTGCGCCACGACGCTCGCGGGTCGAGCTGCAGGCAATTGATCAGGGCGAGGTCTATGTCGTCGAGTACGGCGGAATCCTGCGTTTCTTCGATCATCGTGCAAGTATCGTGCATCTTCACTGTGTCTGGGATCACTTCATTCATGCTCGAAGGCAGAACGCGGTGGCGAGAGTCACCGCGTTCCTGCTGGGAGAGGAGAACCCTGATGCCGTCCACCACGTTGTCCACCGTTCCGACCGAGAGAACCCTCGATTGGGTGCAGCGCCTCATCGAGATAGATACGACAAGTTCCGTGAGCAATCGACCGTTGATCGATCTTCTCGCTGCAGAACTGCGTCGCCACGGGGTCGAGCCGATACTTGTTTCCGACGACGAGGGGACGAAGCTCAATCTGTTGGCCACGTTCACCCCTCCTGACGGAAGTACTGCCGGTGGTGTGATGTTTTCCGGTCACACAGACGTTGTGCCGGTCGACGGTCAGGATTGGAGTAGCGACCCTTTCACTCCTGACATTCGCGACGGAAGCCTGTACGGACGTGGCACGTGCGACATGAAGTCGTTCATCGGGATCGTCGTCGCGGCGATCCCCGACATCGTTGCTCGGCCGCTGGCTAAGCCGATTCACTTTGCCTTCTCCTACGACGAAGAAGTCGGCTGCATCGGTGCAGCCGGGTTGGTCGAAGAGGTTGTTGCGCGGAACCTGCGCCCCGACGTGTGCGTCGTCGGAGAGCCGTCGGAGATGCGGGTCATTCGCGCACACAAGTCGATGAATGTCATACGTGTTGATCTGCATGGTGTTTCGGCGCACTCGTCGCTCACTCCGCAAGGAGTCAATGCAATCGAATACGGTGCCGAGTTGATTCGATTCGTCAGAAACCGTGCCGACGAACTCCGGGCGTCCGGCCCGTACGACGACGCATTCGACGTGGCCTGGACGACGTGTTCGGTCAATCTCGTGTCCGGCGGAATAGCAGTGAACACAGTGCCCGAGGATTGCTCCATCACTTTCGAGTTCAGGAGCATCAGCACAGCCGGCGCCGCAGATCTGCTCGAACGCTTTGCCGCCGAGACGAATCGGATCGAGAAC
>NZ_JBEOXI010000851.1:0-1409 GCF_040296465.1 Streptomyces sp. NPDC002130 | reverse complement strand
GCCCAATTCCGTTGCCGCGGTGCGTGCCAAACCAACGAGGCCGTGCTTGGCCGCCGAGTAGTGCGCGCAGCCGGGCGCTTCGGCAACACCGGCGGCACTGCTCACAATCACGATGGAACCGCCGTTGCCGGCTTCGATCATTGCAGGAACCGCAGCTGTCATCGTGCGCCAGACACCATTGAGATTGATGTCCACCAGCGTCGACCACTGCTCTTCAGGCATCTCCCAGAAACGGTTCCACGTAGCGATGCCCGCATTGGCAATCACGACGTCGAGGCGACCGAACTTGTCGACGCCCGACGCCACCGCCGCCCGCAGCGCCTCAAGGTCACGGACGTCCGCTACGGCGGTGACGATCTCGCGCCCCTCCGCTCGTACGAGACGAGCCGTTTCTTCGAGGTCGGCTTCAGTCGCGGCCGCGTAACCCACGTCTTCGGACACCGACGCGCACACGTCGACAGCGATGACGTGTGCACCTTCCTGCGCGAGTCGGATCGCGTGATTGCGTCCCTGACCCCGCGCTGCACCGGTGATGAAAACGACCTTGCCTGCCAAGAGTTGTGTCATGGCCGGGACGTTAGACGCTGATGTAGCCAGTTGCCTCCGAGTTCCCGCTCGACGGGAATCAACCGTCGACGATGACGACGTGAAGATTCCTCGGACCATGGACACCTTCGACGCGTTCGAGTTCGATGTCGGAGGTCGCCGACGGGCCGCTGATCATGGTGGTGGGGCGCTCCGGCGTCAACTTCGCAATCGCCTCCGGCACTCCCACTTCCACACTGCTGCGATACGCGACGCAGATGTGTGTGTCCGGTACCAGCGTCAACGCACGGCGGCCCTGTGATGGACCAGCGTCGAGGAAGATGGTGCCGGTTTCGGCGCACGATACCTTCGAGCCGGTGACAACGGCGTCGAGGTTCTCGAGTTCAGGAGCCGGTACGTCAGGGCTGTCCACCACCAGCGTTCCGTCGAATCCGGCTACCCACGATCGGTCGAGGCCGGCGGGGATTCCCAATGTGCGTAGCCCCTGTGCCGTCAGTATCGAGGTGACGACCTCGGCGATTTCTGTTGCAGCGCAATGGTGAACGTGCGCCTTGTAGTCCACCAAACGGTCGACGAACAAATCGATGAGTTCCCCGTCGGACATGGTTCTGCCAGTCCGGTAGTTTCGCGGTATCTCGCTCTCACGGGCGGGCGCCAAGGTGATGGCATCACGAATGCGTCCGAGTACCAACTCGCGTGAATTCATCTGTCTGCCTTCCCGTCGCGACGAGCCTCGTCCAATGCCGCGCGGCCTTCGTCGGAGTCCCACCAGGATCGGAAGGTCTGCTTGGGCGGTGCGGGAATGTCTCTGGCAGCTGTCCAACCGTTCAGTGGAGGTGGCAACGTAGAGATCTTCCCTTTCC
>NZ_JBEOXI010000850.1:0-1410 GCF_040296465.1 Streptomyces sp. NPDC002130 | reverse complement strand
GTTGGTCATCACCATCATCGTCATCGTGACGGGCATGGCCACCTTCTCGGTGGTCTCCGGCGTCACCAAGGGCCTCAAGTGGCTCTCCTCGTACACGCCGTACCCCACCGCCGGACGCGCCAACTGCATGATGACGTTCGCGCCGGCAGCCAACAGTCCGAGCCCGGACATCGCCTTCTCGACCTCGGCGTCGATGTCGACCGCTCGATTGCCGACCGCTCGACTGCCATCCACCACCGTCTCCCCGCGCCCGTCCATCGAATCCCTACTCACCGTCATGGCAGAACCCCTTCGAAGTCATATCTGCGAACGCACGTTCTCAGATGAGTGAAACGCTGAAATGCCGAGATGTCAAGCAATCTCGGGATGCAAAGATGGTCTTCATGAATGACCAACCGCGTTCGTACGGTGGCGTCGACGGCGCGCTCCGCGTAGCCCAACGACGAGAGACGCTGATCGAGGCCGGTCTGGAACTCATGGGTTCGACCGAGCCCGAACTGACGGTCCGCGGGGTGTGCAAGAAGGCCGGTGTCGCGGCGAGGTACTTCTACGAGAGCTTCACCGATCGTGATGCTCTGATGTCGGCCGTCTACGACACCGTCATCACGGACATCGCCGTCTCGACCCAGGCCGCGGTGGACGCCGCCGAGACCGAGCGCGGCAAGGCCCTCGCCGGAATCGCGAACATCGTCCGCACTATCGCGAACGATCCCCGTCGCGGACGTCTACTGTTCTCCAGCGCCCTGACGAGCCCTGTCCTGGCCGAGAAACGACGAGCGTCGACGACGATTTTCATCGGTCTCCTGGCCGCCAACGCCAAGACCTTCTACCGTTTGGATGACAGCGGCCACCTGACGCTGACGGCAACCTTCCTGGTCGGCGGTCTGGCGCAGACCCTCAGTGCATGGCTCGACGGCTACATCGACGTGACGGAAGAAGAACTGGTCGCCGAATGCGCAGCGATCCTGCTCGCTCCCGCCCTACCTCCGTCTCGAGAGCCTGACTGAATTCAGTCCCAGATCCCGATGTTGTCGAGGTGAGCGAGAAGTCGAGCAGCGCCGTCGGAGAACTGCAGACTCATCTGCGCGTCCACCTGTTCTCGATCGTGCTTCTCGAACGCCTCGATCAACGCGTCGTGGCTCGACACCGCAAGCTCACCCCAGCCTGGATCCGTCGCGTAGAGACGAGCAGGGGTGTACCGAATCGCGCCGAACAGGAACCACGCCAGTTTCGCACCACCCGCAGCGCGATTGATCAGGCGATGGAACTCGAATTCGCACTGCTCGATCGCAGCAGCATCCGAGGCGTCGACCGCCGCTCGCAAATCGGCATTGAGTTCCGTGAGTTCCACCAGTTGATCAGCAGTGATGCTGTCCATCGCCCGCAAAGCCAGCTTGACCGCGATCTGCC
>NZ_JBEOXI010000849.1:0-1411 GCF_040296465.1 Streptomyces sp. NPDC002130 | reverse complement strand
GCCAACTGGCGACCGTCGGTGCCGAGCTCGAGGACGTCCTGCTCGATCTCGATCGACACACGGCGAACCATTTCGAGCCGCTGCACGACTGTCAACGCGTCGCGCAGGGTCACGAAATCCTCGATCTCGACGACCGACAGTTGCCGTGTCACTTCGTCGAGTCGCGCTTTGTATCGTTCGAGCGTGGCGACGGCCTGGTTGGCACGCGAAAGTATGGTGGCCGATCCGTCGATGACATGCCGGATACCGCCGACGTACACACTGACGATCGACATCGATTGGCTGACCGAGACCACGGGATAGCCGGTTTGAATTGCCGTGCGCTCGGCGGCGCGGTGCCTGGTACCGGATTCGACGGTGGGAATCTTGTGATCGGGAACGAGCTGGACGTTGGCACGCACGATGCGTGTGCCGTCGGTCGAGAGGACGACCGCGCCGTCCATCTTCGAGAGTTCACGCAAGCGAGTCGGTGCGAACTCCACGTCGAGGTTGAATCCGCCGTCACACAGCGCTTCCATTTCCTCGTCGTATCCGAGGACGATCAGCGCGCCGGTACGGCCGCGCAGTATGCGTTCGAGCCCGTCTCGCAGCGCGGTACCCGGCGCCAACCTGGCGATGGTCTCTCGCAATGCCGACGACGACTGTGTGTCCGCCATCGCACTGATCATTGAGAAACTCCCTGCTGAGGTCGATGTCACTTCGGCTCCGTCGCTGCGGCGAGCTGTGCCGTCGTGTTGCGGAAGCGGCGATGCATGTTCACCATCGCCTTGGCGAGGCCGGGGTGGGTGGAGACCATCTCCGCGATTTCGTGGGCGTCGGCGTCGATGCCCATCTCCTGATCGAGAGCGACCTCGCGCATTTCTGCGATCAAACGTGTGTCGTCCTGCGGGGAGAAGAAGGTGGTGTCGACACCGAACACTTCACTGATTCGCAGGAGGACCGGCACTGTGAGTGGCCGTACGTCGTGCTCGATCTGATTGAGATAGCTTGCCGAGATCTCCAGCGTCTTGGCCAGCGAAGCCTGGCTCAACCCGCGCTCGGTCCGCAGTTGGCGGAGCCGGACACCGACAAAGGTTTTCGACATTTCCCCAGGATACGAGTGACGGCCCGGCTTCGCAAAGGTGGGTTCGCAGACTTCGCACAAGGGCTCCGCCCCCGTGAGTGGTTAAGGAGTCCTGGCACTCCTTAACCACGCACGGGCCGGAGGCCTAGACCTTGTTCTCCGAACGCGGGGCGCCGATTCCGGGATCGATCTGGAACGGTCCGCTCGAAGACGGAGCGAGGGGGAAGTCGAAGATCGCAGTCGGGAGATACACCGTCGAACACGAGTTGGGGATATCCACGACACCCGACAGGCGGCCCTCGATCGGTGCCGCGCCGAGTAGCAGGTACGCCTGCTCTGGCGCGTACC
>NZ_JBEOXI010000848.1:0-1413 GCF_040296465.1 Streptomyces sp. NPDC002130 | reverse complement strand
GCCCGAGCAGCATCTACGGGTCTCACACATCCTTGACGGAGCGTTCCTCGAGCGCGGCCGCATCACCAGACTCAGACGCGGATGGCCGGCGCTTTTCGAAGAGCTAGCACGAGTCCTCCCTCGGATCCGTGAATTCGTCTGACCTCGAACCACATACGATCGAAGACAGGCCTGTCTTCAGCAGTATTGGGCTGCGCCCAAACAGTTTTCACCTGTCGAGAGGGAAGCTCCACGAATCCCTCAGCGATTTAGTTGTAATGGACCTCGACACCGGAGGCCGCCAGCGTCGCATAAACCAGGGCGTGCGTCGCAAAAACATTCGCTCGATCCACGTCCTTTTCGATCGCGTTGTCCGATAGTTCGGAGTAGTGCAAAGCTCGGATAGCCCACGTCGTCGAATCCTTGACTGTAGCCATGAGATTGCGCTCCTAAAATTGGTGGGTTCGTGTTGACCCGCTAAACCTTTCACACATGTGCAGCCGTCCGCGACCCCAGTTTGCAACTAGGCGTTGCCCTCTCACTACGGAGACAAAAACAGCAGCAGGTCGCCACCTCGACCAATCTCGTGGGGAATCTTCCCTCACAAGATCAGGACCGCCGATTGTGCTGCGGTCTAGGTCGGTGTGGCGACCTGCTGCTCGTCGCACATTCGAGATTAGCCGAGGGCTACGACACACCGATCAGAAAGGGTGCGACGGCGGGCTGCTTTCTCACGCTTTTGCGGCGCAGCGACGAGTCCCGATGTAGACGGACCCGGGGGTACACGTGGTGTGCGTTTTTTAGGCCGAGCTGTCGTGCGCGGGATTCTGTTCGGACGTTTGGGGTGCATTCGCGGCGGCCGTGTTTTCTGCCGGCGCCGACGAGGATCGCTTACTCGACGCTGCGGCCTTCTTCTTTTTCGGTGCGCTGTATCCCATAGCGGCGAGTTCCTTGACGGTCCACCCGCCCGCGAGCGCGCGTTCATGGGCGAGGCGGATCGTGTCCTCTGCCTCAACCCGTGCCGCGTCGATGGCAGCAAGCTCAGCTTCCGCCTCGCCGATGGCACCGACGAGAGCGACTCTCGTTGCAATCGCCTCCTGCGCCAACGATTCTGCGGCCTTGCGTGCTGTCTCCAGCGCCTTCTTGTGGCTTGACGGCGTTGTCGCGGTCATGGCAGTGGTATCTCCTTCACTCGAGGTTGTGCTCGCATCAATCTCAGCGGTGCTCTGTTGAGGTTCTCCGCTGTCGTTACGCAAATCGTAGTGGCCTGCGGCTGTGCTGTCGGGTGCGCCGTCCGTCACTGTCATCCCCTCCCACTGTGAGTGAGCGCAGACGCCGCGATACGAGTAGGACCAATTCTTGACGCGGTTCTGCTGAACAGTCATGTTCGAGCCGCAGTCATGGCAGATCAGGACGCCGAGGAACTTGGTTGCC
>NZ_JBEOXI010000847.1:0-1414 GCF_040296465.1 Streptomyces sp. NPDC002130 | reverse complement strand
TATCGAAAATCGCGCCGTGTGTCCGCTGTCCAACAACTCTTTTGCGGCTTCAACGAACACCTGGGGTCGCTTTCTTGCCTGTAGGCGTGCGAGGTAGAGGACCTCGGGCGGGTCGTAACTGTTGCAAGGCCGCGACTCGAGGTCTTCTGCCTCCGGAATCCCGTTGTTGAGTTCCACCAAGTTTAGGTGACCGTCTCCGACAACGGACTGCAGGTCTGCGTGTTCGCGTTCGGTCAGATAGAACACTGTCCGTGCTCGTTTGAGGACCGGGATCGTGAGAGCAGCGTCCAACGGTTTTGCCAGCAGCTTGTCTGTTTCGTCGATCATCCCGTGAGTCTGAGCGAAAACTGGAATGCCGTATGCAAGAGCCAGCTTCGCGGCAGGAAGAGTCACCAGGTCGCGAGCGAGATGAATGTGCACGACATCGAATTCTCGGATGTGCTTGTGAAGCCACACAAGCATCGACGGCGCGCCGATTCCCGCGTACCCGATCTTGGGGATCACGGTTCGCGCCGAAAACAATTTCAGAGCGATACCTTGCTCGTGTGTCGGGGGCACCGCGTATCCACGCTCACCCGCGGCGATAGTTACGTCATGACCATTGTCTTGCAATGCTTTCGACTGATTGAGGGCGACCCTGATAGGCCCTCCGTATGCGGCGTCCGGTGAGAAGAGAGTGACGATTTGCAGTATCTTCATCGTGCGGCGCCGGCCCGTGGCGCCAACATTGTGGTTCCGGCGGAAACATCGGACGTCACCAAAGCCGTCGCGCCGACGATTGCGTTGTCCCCGATCGTTACACCCCGGAGTATCGTCGCGCGGGCGGCGATCCACGCCTGGTCACCGATAACGATGGGGGCATTGTCGAACTCGAATGTGGGACTTCGGTGATCATGACTGCCCGTACACAGGAGGACATCCTGCGAGATAGCCGTGTTCGCCCCTATCGTGACGGGTTCGAGATTGAGTATCCAGGTTCCCTCCCCGATCCACGAGTCTGCTCCGACCGTCAGCTTCCACGGCCAGTGGATACGGACACGGTGTCGAATCAGGACCCCGTCGGCGATGTCTGCGCCGAACTGCCGGAGAACTGCAACGCGTATTCCGTTGGGGCACCACCAATGAGAAAGCAGCACACCGGAAATCACAAGCCAGGAGATTTGAACCAGTAGGCCGCGTCCCTTGTCGTAGCCTGCCCCGGTGAACCCGGACAGAGTGCGTGTTGTGCTCACAGTCGGACCGCTGCAGACGAGTCCCGTACGTGCTCGCGATACCATGCAACGGTCGACTCGATGCCCTCGCGTGTTGAGATCTGTGGTTTCCAACCGGTGGCCGCGGCCTGGACGGCCGACACCAAGGCCGCGATCCAGAAGCTCCGCGCCGCCGGGTTCGACCACACGATCATGGTCGACGC
>NZ_JBEOXI010000846.1:0-1417 GCF_040296465.1 Streptomyces sp. NPDC002130 | reverse complement strand
GGTGTTCCTCGGCGTGTTGATCGGTGTCACCGTGTTTTCGCGGGATGTCGAACAGGGAACACACGTATTGGGGCTTACTCAATCGGTCAGTCGGACTCGTTGGTTCTGGACCCGGGTGTTGATTGTCTTCCTGCCGATTTCTGTGGCTTCGGCATTGCTTGGATTTGCATTGCAATGGGCTCGATCGCTCCCGGACAACTCCCGGTATGCATTTGTTTCCGGGCGCTCGACTTTCGTCGAGATATCGAACCTGTCGTATCCGCTCTTTCAATCCAGCGGACTGGTCTTGGGCGCATACACATTCATGGCACTCATGCTCGGAGCAGCACTGGCTTTGCTGTTGCGTAGTTCGATCGGCGCAATGGCGATCACGATGGTCGGTGTTGTTGCGATCCTGGCAGGATTTCAGTTGGTTGCACGACTCGATTACGCCGAGCCGAGTGTCCGAACATCACCCGTCGCCGGATTCAGTTCCTACTATTCGAGCGATACCAGTATCCCCGCGGTCAATTGGGAACTCGCGCAGGGATATGTCGATCTCCGAGGTAACTGGGTCGACATCGGATACGACGAGTGCATGTGGGGTGGATCAGGCGATGAGAACCCGTACTACCAGCGCCCGGAGGAGACCGGCGCCGAGTACAGCCTCCGCATGGATGTGCTGTCAGCGCAGCAGAACAGGGAGATGGAGATCTGTTTGCGGGAACACGGCGTCGACCACTACGAAGTTCGCTACCACTCGGATGATCAGTTCTGGCGTTTCCAGTTCACGGAAGCTGCACTCGTGCTGATCCTTTCGGGCTTGTTCCTCTTGCCGGCGCTCTGGGGTCTACGACGCCTCAAGCCGTGAGTCAGCGGGCGACCGGTGCGACCGTCAGTTGGTTGATGTTCGCGCCGGTCATCGAGCAACCCTTGGTGGGGTAGGCGAGGAAGACCGAGTCGTAGCTGTTGGGCGGGTAAACCTTCAGTCCCGCAACGTCGGTCACGCCGCACTGATCTGCCGGGTAGTTCTCGACGTTCGTGGCGCGCACCAGAGACGTTGCGGCAGAGCCAGGGGCAAGTGAGACGAGTGAACCGGATCCGGAGCGGCCGGCTGCAGCACCCACTTCGCTTCCGGACGCTCCCGTGACATACGAGACGCCAGGGAAACCGTCGAGCGTGCACGTGCGGCCGCCCGTGTTGGTGAAGACAACCGGAAGCTCCACGGAACCGGCGGCGCCGTTCGGCTGGCCAAGGGTGACGTTCAGTTCCCCCATGGCGCAGCCTTCGGGATTGGGTGCCGTCGAGGTTGTGGTTTGGGCGTGATCGGTATGGGTCGTCGAGGGTGAAGCGGTACCGGTCGGGGTCGTCGGCGCAGAGGTAGCCGTCGTGGTGGCAGGAGCAGGTGAACTCTCGGCTGTTCCCGTTTCATCCGAGC
>NZ_JBEOXI010000845.1:0-1417 GCF_040296465.1 Streptomyces sp. NPDC002130 | reverse complement strand
AATGGCGCCGGGAGTCACCGAAAAGCTCGGTGTCTACGTCTACGCCCTGATCGATCCACGAGATCGCTCCATCTTCTACGTCGGCAAAGGAGTCGGAGATCGCGTCTACAGTCACGTCTGGTCCGCAATGGGAGCCCCTGACCTCGTCGAAGACGGAATCGAACGCGAAGCCCCCGCAGTGAAATCGGCAAAGAACCAACGCATTCGAGATATCTACCAGTCGGGCAAAACAGTCGAACACGTCATCCTGCGGCACCGGATCGAGCCCGAAGCGAGCGCCGACAAGAGCGCATACGCCATCGAGCAAACCTTGATCGATGCGCTCCGCCTGATAGAAGCGCCGACGGGTACGGCAGTGTTGGCAAACATCGCGGGCGGTCACACCACCACAGAGTGGGGCGTGATCCCGCTACCGGAACTGATCAGGCGTTACGCCGCGACTGCGGCACCGGAGATCGAACGGCCGTTCGTTGTTCTCGTCGTCAACGCGGCACTGAACCCGCAAAACTCCACAGAGCAGGTTTACGAAGAAGGTCGAGGCTGGTGGCACGCCGGCCCGGTTATTCGCAACACAGCGAATGTTCCGATTTTCTTCGTTGCCGCAGACATCGTCCGAGCGGTGTATCGGGCTTCGAGTTGGGAACAGAGCGGGCAGGGCGGAGCGTGGCGGTTCTCCGGCCCGGCGGATCCGGAACTGGAAACCCGCTACGTCGGAACCAGTGTCGCGGAGCTGAAGAAGGCTCGGCGGACCAGGCGATGGCGTCAACATGGTTGGCATCCCTACCCGGCGGAGTGAAAACCCTGCCCGCGCATTCGTCGAGTTCTGCGTGCGGTACAGAGCCCCCTCGAATTGGCGATAACTTAGATTATGTCACCCTGTCGATGAAATTCGCTGCCCGGCAACGAAATACGTCCACGCTGAACGTGCATCGTCAGTGTCGAGTGGCAGCGTCGCTACCAGAGTTGGAGTGGACACTCTGCAGCCTCGGCCGCGGCGATGCGCTCTTCGATGGTGTCGAGTCCTACGTCTGCCCGACTACGTTTTGTCCGAACCGGATGCGAATCGCATCACTCCTCGCGGACCGACGCACTGCGAGGCATGTGGGTGCATCCACCGGTACGCATCAACGACGTCCTGCAGTTGATGCTCGGGTCGATCGGGGTCGCGGTAGCGCGTATCGCGGACCGATGAGCGGTAGGTATCGGCCAGCTTTCGAACAGCCGTCCGATCCTCAAGATGCAGTGGCACCTTCAAATCTCGGGCTTCGCCCTCTGCGACCCGCGTGAGTTCTCGGCCTTCGGCGGTCAGATCATCCCAGTATTTCTGATTTCTGGTTCATCTCGGTATCGGTTCTCTTCCACGTCAGGTTAGCCAACGAAAAGCGGTCGCTTAGATTATCCGATCTCATGAGCAGTG
>NZ_JBEOXI010000844.1:0-1420 GCF_040296465.1 Streptomyces sp. NPDC002130 | reverse complement strand
GCCGTCGTCGTACGCGAAGACGTGACGGGGGTTGCTGTAGGTCCCGACGATGCCAGTGATCTCGACATCGAAGCCGGTCTCCCGACATCCACACATCCGCCGGAGTGGATCCCTCTGAGTGATATCGACATTCGCTCGTTTTACGGGGACTGATCTTCTCAGTCGGTGCCGAGCGGATCGATGGTCAGGGCGAGCGTCGCGATCAACACACCCATGACGCCCATCGCCGCGGTGTCGAAGACCCTTCCACGCACCGCGAGCAACCCCACACGATTCTCGGGAACGAACCACCGAGCAGCAGCACCGATGATGACGGCAACACCGAATACGAGGGCGCCGCGACGCCACCGGTCGGCCAGCACGAGAACGACGGCTGCCGCGATCACGGCGAGGACCGCGAGCATGGGCAGATTCTTCTTCGCGAGGCCGACCAGTGAGGACATCGGACTCAGGCTCCGGCCAGAACCCGCTCGGCGCGCTCGACCACGTTGGTGATCAGGAACGCGCGGGTCAGCGGTCCGACACCACCGGGGTTGGGTGAGACGAAGCCGGCGACCTCGCTGACGTCGGCTGCGACGTCGCCGCGCAGGCCGTCGTCGGTGCGACTGACGCCGACGTCGAGGACCGCCGCTCCAGGCTTGACCATGTCTGCGGTGATGAGGCCGGGAACGCCGGCGGCAGCGACGATGATGTCGGCGCGGCGAACCTCGGCCGCGAGATCGCGGGTACCGGTGTGGCAGAGCGTGACCGTCGCGTTCTCGCTACGACGCGTCAGCAGCAATCCGATCGGACGACCGACCGTGACGCCGCGTCCGACAACCACCACGTGTGCACCGGCAATCGGGACCTCGTAGCGACGCAGAAGATGGAGGATTCCACGTGGGGTGCACGGCAGCGGGGCTTCCTTGCCCAACACCAGTCGACCGAGGTTGACCGGATGCAAGCCGTCGGCATCCTTGTCGGGGTCGATACGCTCGAGGGCCGCGTTCTCGTCGAGGTGCTTGGGGAGCGGCAACTGCACGATGTAGCCGGTGCACTCGGGATTGGCATTGAGTTCGTCGATCGTCGCGTTGAGCTGTTCCTGCGTGATGTCGGCAGGCAGGTCACGTCGCAAGGAATTGATACCGACCTTGGCGCAGTCGTTGTGCTTGCCGCGCACGTAAGCCGCGGATCCGGGGTCGTCGCCCACCAGGATGGTGCCCAAGCCGGGTGTGATGCCCTCTGCCTTCAGAGCGCTCACCCGCACCTTCAGGTCTTCGAAGATTTCGTCGCGGGTAGCTTTGCCGTCGAGGATCGTTGCAGTCACGGCGACCATTGTTCCAGGTTAGGGTCGATGAGTGACAACGGCTCCGGAACTACGCGGCCCGAGGGTGCTCCTCTCCCCCGTCTCGCCCGACCATCACGCTCGTCTGCGGGCAAT
>NZ_JBEOXI010000843.1:0-1420 GCF_040296465.1 Streptomyces sp. NPDC002130 | reverse complement strand
GCCTTCGGGGTAGCGGCAATCGTTGCGATTGTCGGACTCGTTGTCGCGGTGACGATGCCGAGGGCTGGGACTGGGGCAGCCGATGTTCAGTGGTCGTCGTCGTCCTCGTCGAAGTCCGCGACTCCGCGCTTCCAGTAGCCGGTGATCAGGTGGTCGCCCGAACTCAATCCGAGTTCGTCGCGCACGAATCTGCGAATCGGCTTGAGGCTGGTGGCCTCACCGGAGATCCAGGCGTAGACGCGCTCGCCCTCGGGCACCGTCACCGTTCGGACGGCCTGCTCGAGTAGATCGGAGTGACCGGCCGGCACGTCGCCACGGTACAGCCATCGCACCTCGACGCCTTCCGGAACGGTGAGTTCGATTTCCTGTGAAGGATCGGTGATCTCGACGAACACCCACCCGGCAGCAGCAGCGGGCATCATCTCGAGCCAACGAGCAATGGCAGGAAGGGCGGTGATGTCACCGGCAAGCAGATAGCGGTCGTACGTCCACGGAACCACGACGCCACCGGGCGGACCTGCCACGTGCACCCGAGTGCCGATGGTGGCCGCCTGAGCCCAATCAGAGGCGTACCCACCGTCGTGGAGTGCGAAGTCGAGGTCCAACTCCCCCGCCTCGGCGTCGTATCGACGGACGGTGTACTCACGCGAAATCGGCAGAGGACGAGGCCACTTCAGGCTGAATCCGTCTAGTTCGGGCAGTCTCAGAGACCCGTCGGCATCCGGGTAGACGAGGCGGACATGCTCGTCGGGAGCGTGCGATTCGAAGCCCGCCAACTCAGGTCCTCCCAAAGTCAGACGCAGCAGTCCGGATCCGACCATTTCGCTGCGAACGACTTCGAGTTCGCGAATGCCGATGGGGTACGGCACTTTTGCGCCGGTGGTTCCCGCCAGAACTTCGGCGATGGTCGCGAGGTGGTCTCCTCGGTTCATGAACTACCTTCCTTTTCCGGCGGAGCATTCCCCACCGGCACGGTGATGTCGGAGTGATCGACTTCGGCTGTCTCCGAAGTTACCCGACGCACCGAACCCAACGTTGCCAGGAGCACCAGGCCCAATGTCAGACCGGCGAGACCCAAGGCCAGCAGCGCAGCACCAGGCTCGAGCCACTGCCCGAGGAACCCGGCTGCCATCGACCCGATCGCCGTACCCGTGACAGCCTGCACCATCCACAGACTGGAGATGCGGCCGCGCAGTTCGTCCGGCGTGTTCTGTTGCAGGACGGCAAATCTCAGAATGTCGTTGAGGGCGCGTCCGAGGCCGAATCCGGCGAGACCGAGGAAAGCGACGAGTGCTGCTCCCGACGCACCCAGTACCACCAGGCCGAGAGGCATCAGCGCAACAGAGATCAACATCGCGGCGCCGTTGCGGTGGACTCGTCCTGTCCAACCGCTGGTGAGCGAACCGATCACGGCGCCGAC
>NZ_JBEOXI010000842.1:0-1421 GCF_040296465.1 Streptomyces sp. NPDC002130 | reverse complement strand
GGGGTACATCACCAGCAGTGGGGTGAATTCGTTTCCGCCCCAGGCAGCGGCGAACATACTGGCGGCAACGGTCAGCCACAGCCACTTTCCGCCGGAGAGGCGTTCACCCTCGAGACGAGTTTCGGCCGCGGTCCCAGCGCCGATCGTTTGGGTGCTCATCACAGAGTTCCTTCGAAGCCGAGGCCGTGGACCTGGCGCATGTGTGTGAGGACGGCAGTGTTGTATCCGTCGGCATCGCCTGTTTCGACAAGGTCGGTCAGCGCGGTGTGATCGACAAGGATGCGAGAGAGTTGGCCGGGGTCGCGTGAGATCGACCGCGCTGTCATCCGCCGTTGCCTGTCGCGCAGACTCGCGTAGAACGAGTCGAGCAGTGGGTTCCCACCGGCGGCAACGATCATCTTGTGAAAATCCGCATCGATCGCGCTGAACGCGGCAACGTCCCCGCGATCAGCAATCTCACGTTGCTCGATCAGGTTCGCGCGCAACGCTGCGACAAGCGCTTCGCGTGCGTGGGGTCGGACCGACACCACTCGAACACTCTGAGTCTCGACGAGTTGCCTGGCACTGACCACATGTTCCGCCTCCCCGTCCGCGACCGGGACGATCAACGCCCCCTTCTTCGGGTAGAGGCGCATCCAGCCTTCCGCTTCCAGTCGCAGAAATGCCTCACGCACCGGCGTTCGGCTCACATTGGTCTGTGCGGCGATGTCACCCTCACTGATCAACTCCCCTCCGGCGAGCTCGCCGGACAGGATCAGTTCCTTGACTTCGCGGAAGACGGTTTCGGAAGCGGAATACAACATAGACACAAGATGTATTTATACTCCACGCTGGCCCAACCCAGACATGCGGGTCGCCGATCCGAACATCTCGGTCCAATGCGGCATCGATCCAGTTAGCATTGCAAGGTGCCAGACAGCCGAGGAGTCAGTTCGCGATGATTGGCGCACGCTCCCGCCTTCGCAGACTGAAGCACTCATGACGTCGCAGATGAAGTCCATGAGGACGCTGACCCGCGAGTGGTTAGCTCTTCCCGATCAATACGACCGCTTCACTCGCTATCTTCGCGACAACGGCCTCACCACTGCCACCCGGCTATTACTTGGCATCATCGTCATCGGGTTGGGCGTGTGCGCGCTACTCAACAGGTTCAGCCCCGCCGGTCCGACGAGCACTATCGCGCTGTTCTTCAACTCTGTCGTCGTGATCTCGTGCTTCGTAGTCGGAGTCTCATGGTGGGTCTTCGGCCCCACAAAGCGTCGCTCGTTCGGTTTCGTGGTCTTCTGCGACATCGCGGTCACGATCTCCGTCGTTGGAGATTCCTCCCAGCTCGCACGATTGCTCACCTGTGTCATTTTTGCTCTGGTCGGCATCTACATCGCCTACTTCCACAACCCGAAGTTGCAGATCGCGCACATAGC
>NZ_JBEOXI010000841.1:0-1421 GCF_040296465.1 Streptomyces sp. NPDC002130 | reverse complement strand
ACCTCGGCTACCTCGACGTCACGAAACGGGTCGCCGGCGAGTGAATTGAAGACCTCGGCGTGAACCTGCGTGCGGGGCATGCCGGCCTCTGCCAGTGCCTTGTGGACGGCGTCCATGAAGGGGCCTGGACCGCACATGAAGGCCTCGTACGCGACAAATGGCTTGGCCAGTGTCGCCAACTGTGAGACGGCGGGGAGTCCCTGCACGGTTTCGATCCAGTGGACCACCGTGAGGCGGCCGGGGTGTTGCGCTGCCAACTCGCGAAGTTCGGCGCCGAAGATGACGGACTTCTCGTCGCGGTTCGCGTAGATCAGCACGACGTTGCCGCTGCCCTGCGTGAGGGCGGACTTGAGGATCGAGATCACCGGAGTGATACCGCTGCCTGCACCGAAGAGCAGGAAGTCGTGATCGAGCGACTTGGGCGTGAAGACACCTGACGGCGGCAGCACTTCGATGGTGTCGCCGACCTGGAGCTTGTCGCACAACCAGTTGGAGCCGTAACCGTCGACGGTTCGCTTGACGGTCACCTTGGGGGCGTCGTCGGTGAAGGGCGAACTGGCCAGGGAGTAGCAGCGTGCGACCGAGCCGGTCTGATCGCTCGGGATGCGCAGGGTCAGGAATTGACCGGGCTTGTAGTCGAACTTGTCCTTCAGTTCTGCGGGAATCTCGAACACCAGCGACCGGGCGTCGGAAGTCTCTTCGATGACTCCGGACACGGTGAGTACCGCCGATCGCGAGCTGTGCGGTACCTCGACTGTCGTCATCGCGAAGCTAGTCCTCTCGTGAAGCTGGGTAAAGCGCAGGTCAGTGAAGTGCAACATCTAGAACGTGTTCTAGTTCAATGTTAGCAGTGATGAAAAGCTACTGGGGATCGTAGTCGCCGAGCAACACGTTCCCGATCAGCGGGAACCACGGCGGTCTGATCCAACCGTCCTGGCGGTCCGGGGCGGCGATCACCTGCCCGAACGGGCGGTTCACGGGCGGCGTCCGGGCGGTTGAGCTGCCGAAGCCTGTGCACGGGCTGTTTGTCGGTACACAGTGGGAACCAGGTGAGACGCCGGTCACAAAGGATCGGCTCGAATCCCTCCCGTAGTCACATTCGTGCACATCCCTGAGGAGATACCGATGGCTATCGAGCTCAACCAGATCTGGGACTTTCCCATCAAGGAGTTCCACCCCTTCCCTCGCGCCCTGATGGGTGTGGGCGCTCACGACATCATCGGTGTGGAGGCCAAGAATCTCGGCTTCAAGCGCACCCTCCTGATGACAACCGGTCTGCGCGGTTCGGGCATCATCGAGGAACTCGTCTGCAAGATCGAGTACCAGGGTGCCGAACGTCGGCCTCATGGCGCAGAAGGCCGAGGAGTACGGCAGCCACGACAAGACGTTCGAGATCGCCACCACGGGCACGGTCCGCCTGG
>NZ_JBEOXI010000840.1:0-1422 GCF_040296465.1 Streptomyces sp. NPDC002130 | reverse complement strand
ACGCCCCGAAGGGCTCGTCCTGGTCGGACGGCGCCATCTGCGCTCGAACAACAGCCGCAGTGTTCGAAGACCGCGAAGAGTACCTACTCGCCACTGCGGCAAGGCGATTGCAGGCAGCACAGAAGCGCGAGGAAAACCCGTTCGACGCGTTCAACTTCGTGCAGGACCACGTGCTCAAAGCCGCTCAGGCGCACATCGAGCGCGTCATTTTGGAAGCATTCGTCGCGGGCATCGACTCGTGTGAGGACGAGACCGCAAAGGAACTCTTCGGCGAGGTGTGCGATCTCTACGCACTGTCCGTCATCGAGGAGGACAAGGCCTGGTTCATGGAGCACCGGCACCTGTCGGTGGAGCGTTCGAAGGCCGTGACGCGCGGAATCAACGAGCGGTGCCGCACCCTGCGTCCGCACGTCGAGACGCTGATCGACGGCTTCGGCATTCCGGAGATCCTGCTGGGGTCGGCGATGCTGGACGGGCCGGGCACCGACGCGGTACGGCTGAAGTAAACAGTTCGGGTGGGGTCGGCAATCGCCGGCCCCACCACGCTCAGTGCGCTGCTGCCTTCTTCGACTGCCGAGAGGCGAGCAGTCCGGTCAGGCCGAGTGCCGCGACCAGCCAGATCCCCAGAACGAGCAGGTGCGGTCCGGCGCCGTTCCCACCGAAGTAGATGACGGAGCGGATGGGCTCCATGGCCGCTGATCCGAGCCAGAACGAATGGATGTGCTGCCAGAATCCGGGCAGGAACGACACCGGGATGGCACCGCCCGAACTCGGGAAGTTGATGAAGACGAGCACCGTCAGCACCGCGAAGATCGCGGCCTGCCCGAGCAGTCGATTGAGCAGGATGCTCACCGCACCGACGGTGAACGTGTAGAGCATCGAGATCCCCAGCAGTTGCACGATCTGACCGACCGACGCCCCGAAGGCGTGCATGAAGATGCTGGTGATTCCGAAGGCGATGAGCGGGGTGAGTACCGCCGCACCGGCCAGGATCGAATACTGCTCTCGCAGCCGCATTCTCGGCGCAACCTGACTGAGCACCGTGATGGTCAGGTAGCCACCGAGGGTGCAGACGATCAAGAAGTAGAAGAGCCCGACGGTCGAGGAGTCGCGCGCCGTGACGGGCGCCGAGTCGATCACCGTGACCTGCTGCCCCGTCTGCTCCGCGACGGAATGCGCCAAGCTGCTCACCACGGAAACCGTCGAGGCGCCCGCGCCGGTGGCGATACGTGCGGTCACGGTGTCACCGATCTCGATGGCGCCGATCGCGTCGCGGTTGTCGATCCGAGAGAGAGCGTCGGCGGCGTTGGCGGTGGCAACGATGTCGAACTTGTCACCCGACGACGCCTGGATTCCGTCGATCAGCGGGCAGGCCGGCCAGTCCGAGACACCGACGTACAGCACCTTGCCCGTGCGGACCAG
>NZ_JBEOXI010000839.1:0-1425 GCF_040296465.1 Streptomyces sp. NPDC002130 | reverse complement strand
CGCAGTTCCATCATGTCGCGCTCCTCTTCTTACGGCTGGCGCCCAGCGAGGTGACGACCTTGACCAGCAGCAGTCCGGCCAGGGTGAGCACCAGCAGGATCACGCCCTGGGCGGCGGCTCCGTTCCACTGGTTTTCCTTGGTGACCTGCTGGTTGATGAGGGTGGCGATCATCGTCTGGTTGGGGCCGCCCATCAGGGCCGGGGTGATGTAGTAGCCCAGCGACAGGATGAAGCTCAGCAGTCCGGCACTGGCCAAACCGGGGGCGACCAGCGGCAGGTAGATGCGACGGAAGATCGTCACCTTGCCCGCGCCCATGCTGGACGCGGCCGCCAGCAGACGCCGGTCCACCCCACGCATCACCCCGTACAGCAACAGCACCGTGTACGGCAGCATCATCGACGTGGTGCCGATGACCACACCGAGTTCGTTGTAGAGCAGCTGGAACGGTGCTCCGGGGACCGACATGCTGGTGAGGGTCTCGTTCACCAGGCCCTTGTCACCGAGCATGATGATCCAGCCATAGGTACGCACCAGGGCACTGACGAAGTGCGGGACGACCACGACCAGCATCGCCAAACCCGCCAGGATGGGCTTCAGCCGGGTGATCGCCTGGGCCAGAACGAACCCGAAGACGAGACTGAGGATCGCTGTCTCGGCCGAAATCCGCAGCGTGGTGAACAGCACCGACAGGTTCACACCCGTCAGTGCGTCGGCGTACCAGTGCAGCGTGAACGAGCCGTCGGCGTCCTTCAGACTCAGCAGCAGGGTGCTGAAGATGGGGTAGACGAACAGCACCAGCAGGTAGATGACAACCGGCAGCGCATAGAAGATCCCGACGCGGGTCCGGCGCGAAGCCAGCAGCTTGCGCGGACGGGCGGGAGCGTTGGCGGTGAGGGTGGCGGCCATGGCTCACCCTGCCTGTTCGTCGGCGAAGAGGTTGACGTCATCGGGATCGGCGGTGATCCCGACCCGCTCCCCGGCCACCGGGCCCCGTCCCGCCGGCACCTCAAGGCGCAGCAGCGGCGCCTGACCGCCGTCGATGCGCACACCCGCGCGGACCAAGGTGCCCACATAGGTCGCGGCCTCGACGGTGCCGGTACAGAACCCGTCGTCGGCGGCGCAGGCCCGCAGCCGGCCCGGCTGCACCGCAACCTTCACCCCAGTGCCCAAGGGGAGGTCGTGGCGGCGCGCCTTCAGCAGAGTGCCGGACTGGTTGAGGCGGACGAGCGTGTGTTCCGTGTCGTGCTGCTCGATCCGGCCGGGCAGGAAGTTCGCCGCGCCCAGGAAGTCCGCCACGAACGGCGTCTTCGGCCGCTCGAACAGCTCCCTGGGGGTGTCGAACTGCTCGATCAGACCGTTGCGCATCACCGCGATCCGGTCCGACATGACCAGCGCCTCTTCCTGATCATGGGTCACATAGATGA
>NZ_JBEOXI010000838.1:0-1426 GCF_040296465.1 Streptomyces sp. NPDC002130 | reverse complement strand
GAACAGTGGATGGCATAAACGAGTGTTTATAGCGTACACAGTTCTAAGAAGATGGCAAGAGTGAAGAGTGGGAGCTTATGGATCGCGGAGCGCTACCGAGAGCAGTCGAGCTGGCCTGGGGACTGGACCAGCCGGGAACGCGGGGTCCCAAGAAGGGGCTCAGTCTCGAGCACATTCTCGACACCGCGATCGAGTTGGCCGACGCGGAAGGTGTGACGGCTCTGTCGATGGGCCGCGTGGCCAAAGCGCTCGGGTTCACGACGATGTCGCTCTACCGCTACGTGGCGAGCAAAGACGAACTGATCGAACTGATTTCGGATCGGGTGATCGGTCCACCGCCGGTAATTCCCGACGGAGTGTCATGGCGCGTCAAGCTCGAAGCGTGGGCGAATCACGAATACGCCACGATGCTGAGTCGGCCGTGGTGGCTCAAGCTACCCATTACCGCTCCGCCGACCGGACCCAACAACATGGCGTGGCTCGACGCGGGTCTGAGCGCGCTTGACGGTGTCGCGCTGAGCGCCGCGTCGAAGTTCCAAGTGGTGACCAACGTGTCGTTGTTCGTGATCGGTCGTGCCCGATTCTCGGCCGACCTTGCGTCGCGATCGGCACAGTCGGCAGACGACGACGTGGCTTACGGCGCCCTCATCGCACGAGTGATCAATCGCGAGGACTTTCCCTACCTCAGCGCTGCAATTGACGAGGGCGGCTTCGAGGACGGCAGTCCGGAGGGCGAGGCCGCCGGCGACGACGCTTTCGATTTCGGTTTCTCGCTCGGCCTGCTGCTCGACGGAATCGAGAAGTTGGTGCAGCGGTCAGGACACCAGCGCGGTGGCACTGACGTCGTCGATGATCAGGTCGGTGATCAACCCACCCCGTAGGGCTCCCTCCAACGCGGGCAGTTTTGCTGTTCCGGCGACGATGCACACGCGCCTGGCGACCTTCTCGAAAAGGTCCAGTCGCGGGCCGCTCGCGCGCTCGTTGAGTTCGATTCCGCGGTAGCTCCCGTCCGACCGGAAGAACACGGTTGCGATGTCCCCGACCACTCCGTCGCGTCGAAGTGCCTCTGCTTCATCGGGTTCGAGGTAGCCGGCGGTGTAGACGTGACTCGGCACATTGCCACCCGGGACGCCGATACTGAAGACTGCCAGATCCATTCGCTTCTGCATGTCCAGTACGCGTTTGATGCTGCGTTCGCGCCACAGCTGCTCCCGGGTTTCCGGGTAGTCGAAGAAGGCGGGCACCGGAAATCCTTGTGGCAGAGCACCGTAGGCGTCGGCGATCGTTCTGATGATGTCGCTGGCATAGGAGATTCCCGTGGTACGAGTATTCGCGGCGCCGTTGAGTTGGACGACGTACGAGTTGTACGTGCGTTTGGGGGCAAGGTGCTTGCTGACTTCGCTGAGTGTGGTTCCCCAGGCGATCC
>NZ_JBEOXI010000837.1:0-1428 GCF_040296465.1 Streptomyces sp. NPDC002130 | reverse complement strand
GCCGCAAATCGTGGCGACGAACCAAGCGATACGTCCAGATCATGGGCATCGTCGTGCGAGCGGGAGGCGGGCCCGCTCTCCGTGCTGGGCCATCAGCGCCTCAGTTCGGGGACGCGCTGGTGGAAGTAATCAACCGGTGCGGTGTCACTTTCGTCAAGCTGGGACAGATCCTCGGCACGCGAGACGACCTCATACCACCCGAGTTGGCTCGCACTCTCTCGTCTCTGCAAAGTTCGGCACGACCGGCTGATCCAGTCCGCATTGCGGAGCTACTGGCATCGGAACTCGGGGATACCCCCGAGGCGGTGTTCTCTTGGTTCGATATGGAGCCGTTCGCCGCCGCCTCTGTTGCACAGGTTCATTCCGCGCGCACCACCGAAGGCACCGATGTGGTGGTGAAGGTTCAACGACCCGAGGCCGGCACACAGGTGAGCGTGGATTGCGATATCTTCCTCCGCGTGTCATCGCTTGCGGAGACCCGCTTTCCTTGGGCACACGATATCGGCGTTCATCGACTCGCCGGCGGCCTCGTCACGTCACTACTCGAGGAACTCGACTACCGCACCGAAGCAGCGAATACCGGCGCGATTGCCTCCACCATGTCGAACCGCCCGGATATCGTCGTTCCTCACATCTACCCCAGCCTCAGTAGCGGACGGGTGCTCGTGATGGAACGTCTTCGCGGCGCACCACTTTCCGATGGCGAGGCAGCGCTCACCGACGTCGATGTCGACACCCGCAGCAGTATTGCCACCGAACTTCTTGCGTCGTTGCTCGACGGGATCTTCGTCCACGGGGTATTCCACGCCGATCTTCACCCCGGAAACATCCTGATCCTCGACGACGGACGTATCGGGCTACTCGACTTCGGGGCTGTCGGAGTTCTGGACGGAGAGACACGGATCCTGTTCGCCGTGCTCCTGAACGCCGCCCTGGCAGGTGATCCGGTGGCGACCGTCGACGCGATGCTCATGGCATTCGACGTACCGTCCGAAGTGGATCTCGAGGGCACGGCGCGCCAGATCGATCCCCTTGAGCTCGGGCTCCGGAGCCGCGCTGCTGTCTTCAGTCATCGATCTCGACCTCCTGATCCGTCGAGCCTACGGGCACTATCCGCGATATCCGACCGTCTCCGGTATCGGAAGCTTCGACGCCGAACTTGGTCGCCTCGAGTTCGTCCGGCACGTCCTCGGGAACAGCGGCCGTGATCAGCACCTGTTCTGCGGTGGCGGCAACGGTGGCGAGCGCACGACGCCGACGACGGTCCAATTCCGCGAACACGTCGTCGAGCATCAATACCGGGTCGCCCTTCGTCAACTGGGTGCCCGCCGCCTACGTGCTGGGGCGGCCGTACCCGATCGGGCCCTACGGCGTGCTGCCGTTCCGGCACGGTCTCGGGATCGACGAGGAGGACGGGATGGGGGTCCC
>NZ_JBEOXI010000836.1:0-1428 GCF_040296465.1 Streptomyces sp. NPDC002130 | reverse complement strand
CTCACGAGCCGGCAGTGCTGCCGCTTCGAACCATTCACCTACGTGCGGGCGAATGCGATCGTCGACCATCTTGCGGACCGTGTCGCGGATCGCGATCTCCTCGGCGTCCAGCAGGGTGTCGATGGCAAAAAGCTCGGACAGGGACTGCGGCGTGGTCACGGGGCCTCCAGTGTTCTCGGGCGCAATCCTTTGCGAGAACGATTGCGCAATCGTTTGCATCGCCTAGAGTAGAGCCCGGTTGCACACCCGTCAATCCCCGACGCACACCAGGAGCCCCGACGCAGATGACGCCCGATCCGTCGAACCGCAGCAACGGCCGCCCGCCGACGCTGCGCGAAATCGCCGACCAGGCCGGGGTCCACATCTCGACGGCGTCGCGGGTACTCCGTCAGCCCGAGCCCGCCGACGGTTGGTCCGACTCCGCACTCCGAGTTCGTCAGGTCGCCGAGGAGCTCGGGTACCAACCGAACCTGTGGGCGGCCAGCCTGTGTACCCGCAAGACCACCACCATCGGCGTCGTGATGCCGAGGCTGACGGACGTCGTTGTGGCCACCATGTTCCAAGGCATCGAGGAAGCCGCCACCGCAGCCGGGTACTCCGTCCTGCTTTCCAGCCCACCCGACGATCTGGACGCGCAACGCAAAGCGGTCGAGTTCCTGGTGAGCCGACAGGTCGACGGTCTCATGCTGAGCGCGCAAAGCGGTCGAGTTACCGATTTCGTCGACTCGCTCCCCCTGCGCTCACTGCCGATCCTGCTGCTGAACCGGCACATCGACCCGGCGACGTCGTCGCCGAACAGCAGCCTTCCCTTTGTCAGCGGCGACGACCGCCTCGGCGGCTACCTCGCGGGGAAGCATCTGCTGGACTGCGGCTATCGCGACCTCGGAGTGATCGCGGGGCCGGATCACGCCAGCACGTCGCGGGAACGCGTCGCGGGTTTCCGCGACGCCCTGACCGAAGCCGGTCTGGAACTGCCACCGAACCGAATAGTGGCGTCCGAGTTCGAAGTTCAAGGAGGTGTCGATGCGGCGGCCACACTGCTCAGCGGGAACACGCGCCCTGACGCCGTCTTCACGGTGAGTGACACCATCGCGATCGGCGTACTCGGTGTGGCCCGTGATCTCGGGTTGAGCATTCCCGACGATCTTGCGCTGGTCGGCTACAACGACATTCCCGTTGTCTCCCAACTCCCGGTGCCACTGACGACGGTGAGGTCCCCCGCCCACAAGATCGGCGCGACCGGGCTCGAACACCTGCTCGCATTGATCGCCGGCAGGAACGTCGAATCCGTCAAACTGCCCGTCGAACTGATCGTGCGAGCTTCCACCAGAAAGCCCGCCGCTCGAGAACTCTGAGCAGCTACCAGACCTGAGATTCGTCGATACCCAAGCGTCGCGCATAGCCCGAGTTGAGCGCGTCCCAACCGTA
>NZ_JBEOXI010000835.1:0-1429 GCF_040296465.1 Streptomyces sp. NPDC002130 | reverse complement strand
TGGCCGCCGCCTGCGTCAGCTGTGAACGGGATGCCAGGATCCGGGTGAACTCGGCGACTCACACGTCCCGTGCGGATGCGGTAGATGTACTGCCGATCGATCGGGCGTCCCACGGCTCTGCTCACATAGTCAGCGACCAAGGCGTTCGCCACCTTGTTTCCGCGTGGCCAACGGTCAGTGAACAGTTCTTCGACACGAGTGGCCAGCGGAGTCGCGCTTCGTCCCATGAGCAACATTTTCTCACGCCCCGTCATCTCAGCCAGAGGATCTGCGGTCTGTTTTAGAGTCAGGCCTTACTATAGTCAAGCCGTGAAGATTTTTTGGACCAGGAATCGGCGCGCCTCCGCAGAGTGCCAACGTTACAGGTCCAGAATTAGCGGAACCGCGGACAGGGAGGAAGCCATGCCGAGCAAGGGGACTCACAACAAGGTCGGACGCCCGAGCCTTGGAGAACGTAAGCGGCTTGGTCGGGTGCCTGACGAGCTGTACGAGCTCTTGGAGATCGAACGGAAAAAAGCCGGCGTCTCTTCAGTGAGCCAGTACGTTTCCGACTTGCTCTGCCTCCGCGCTGATCGCCCTGATCTTGTCCGCGAACTGAATCCGAATCAGGAGGTGCTGCCGCTCACAGCTGCGTAGTCGCCACTACAACATCTGAATAGCTAGAGCGCAGTAGTACATCTACATACGACAAAACCCTGGCTCTCATGCCGGAGAAACCAGGGTCCGTCCTTGTAGATAGCGAGTTCGCCGCTCGCGACTACTGCATCCCCGAAGGGACTTACCGTGCTAGGTACGTCTCAGGGTACATCGCGCCCTGATGAAGATTCAACAACTCAGTTTTCGCGAGTCGCACTGTTTGATGCGGCCGCGACCGTACAACGTCCGTATTGCGGTAGCAGCCCTACGCGGCGCCGCTACGGAACAGCTCGTACTCCTCGCAGAATGAGGGGCCATCTGTACGGGCACCAGTGCCATTCGCTGACCCCTGCGTACCTCAACGCGCTAGGGGGCCGCGAAGCAGCGTGCCGCCGCTACTGCCAAGTTCGCCTTGAACTTGACGAGGGCGCGCACGCAGGTCTTGCTTACTGGCAGGGGCAGCAGCACTGGGTCGAGGTTTGTGTCCGAACGGCGTACACCGCGGAATACAACACCATCCGCCCGCAGCTCGTCGCCAACACCGGTGGAGGCATCAGCCTCAAAACACTCCTGAACGTCGCAGCTGCAATGGCCGGCGCCGCCGACTTCAAAACCGGACGCAACAGCCGCCTCACCATTGCGACCCTCGTCGAACGCACCGGCCTTGGCGAACGCACCATCCAACGCGCCCGCGAGACCCTCAAACTGTTGCGTGTGGCCACCGAAGTACTCCGCGGCCGACTACGCCGCAGAGGCGAACGGTTCGGCTCCCATCGCTTCCAAGACCGAGGCC
>NZ_JBEOXI010000834.1:0-1430 GCF_040296465.1 Streptomyces sp. NPDC002130 | reverse complement strand
CGACTTCAGCTCGGCGAGGTAGGAGTTCCACTGGGACAGCGGGCGCTTGCCGAGGCGGCTGAGTCGGAGGTCGCGCGCCAGATGAACCTCGGACATTCCGCCGAAGCCGAGAATCTCACCCAGCTCGTAGCGGGAGGAGAGATTGCGGGGTGTCGTCATTGGTCTTGTCCTAGCGGTTCTTCAGCGTCTCCGGGATCCGCCAACGGCTCAGTGGTCGTTGTGGTCGTCGTTGTCGTCGTGGTGGTGGTTGTGGTCGTCGGAGTTGTTGTTGTCGTGGTCGGCGTTGTCGTGGTGGTTGTCGGCTCGGTCGTGGTTGTCGTCGGCCGAGTCGTCGTTGTTGTCGGCTCGGTGGTCGTCGTCGTCGGCCGAGTCGTCGTCGTGGTGGGCTTGGTCGTCGTGGTGGTCGGCAACGTCGTGGACGTGACGACGGGCGGCGTCGGGTCGCTCGGACCGTCGGTCGCGATCCAGACTCCGCCGATGATCAACGCCAACAAGATCAATCCGCCGCCGGCCCATGCCACGGCCTTCTGCCCACTGGTCATTCCGCCGGCTGCCGCGTCGTCCGCTGCGGCTGCGCCCGTCACCGGGCCCGCGTACGTCGGCGGCATGACCTGCGTGGCACCTGTTGCCGGCAACGCGCTCGCGGCACCGGTGGCGAGCAGACCGGGCGGCGGTGGACGCCTCCCTGCCCGAACGGCTGCAACGGCGTCGGCGAACTCACCGCCACTGGCGTAGCGGCCGGCCGGATCCTTGGTCAACGTGATGTCGATGAGCTCGCGGATGTTCGGCGGCAGGTCGGCCGGCATCGGTGCCGGGGTTTCCTGCACGTGCTTCATCGCGACGGTCAGCGCGCCGTCACCGGTGAACGGGCGTCGACCCGAAAGTGCTTCGTATCCGACGATTCCCAGCGAGTACACGTCACTCGCCGCGGTCGCGTCCTGACCGAGGGCCTGCTCGGGCGCGATGTACTGGGCGGTGCCCATCACCATTCCCGTGCGCGTGACAGGTGAGTTCTCGACGGCCTTGGCGATGCCGAAGTCCGTGATCTTCACCTGGCCCGTCGGCGTGATGAGGATGTTGCCCGGCTTCACGTCGCGGTGTTCTTGCCGTGATCGGCATCTACTACTTCACCCGATCACGTCGGGCGCATAGTCGAGCGGTAACGGCTGAACAGGTTCAGGACGAGATCACCGGCACGGTGGTCAAGCGGGTTCCCTGACTTACGTTGGCAATCACAGGGTTTCGGCGAAAAACTCCATAGTGCGGGTCCAGGCGAGGGCAGCAGAATCCGGGGCGTAGTGGCTGGTCGAAGTGTCGTTGTTGAACGCGTGGCCGGCGTCGGTGATGGTCCTGCCCATGGCGAAGTACCTGGCCCGGCAGGAGGCCCGCCGGAAGGCCAAGGAGGGCACGCAGGAGATCATCGAGGTGAC
>NZ_JBEOXI010000833.1:0-1431 GCF_040296465.1 Streptomyces sp. NPDC002130 | reverse complement strand
TACGAGTTCGTGAACAAGGTGACCGGTGGCCGTGTCCCGAAGGAGTACATCCCTTCGGTGGACGCCGGTGCGCAGGAGACTATGCAACGGAAGCGCCGCAGCGCCATGTCGGGCAACCTTTCCCGTCGCCGACGCGGACTCCGCGATTCCTGCTTCGTGGGCAAGGTGCCGTCAAGGCATCGGTTGACGGCGCGTGGTTCCCGTGGACCACGAACGTCACGGCGGAGCTTCACGATCTGATATCCGCACTTTCGCTGAGGTTGGGGCCGATCGCGCGGGTTGCGTTCGACTGGAACACGATCAGCAGCGCCCAGCGACGTATCGACGAGGTCGACGGACTGGAAGTGCGGGGTCCGTACCCTGGCCAGCCTCACGATTTGATGTATCTCGACGACATCCATGGTCGTCAACTCGTTTTGATGATGATTCCGCCGTACACGGATCCGGACCGTGCGTACGAGATCATGCGGCGGTTGGTGGATCCTGGCCGCAGCGAAATCTATCGGGTGCAGTGAGATCTTTCTGACGGGTGGGATCGAATCTTTCGATTCCTGAACATGCGTCCAGTTTGTCTGGTTTGATGGTTCTCGTAACCACGATCTCAGGCGCATTCCTTCCGGTCAGCGCTTGGGCGCGGCTTGTCGAACGCCCTCGAAACGGTGGAGCGGGCGCGCGGCGCTCTGTACGACTTCCATCAGCTGATCGGACATGCGGATCTCATGCTCGACGAGGTCGTCGAGTTACTGCGATCCAGCGGTAACGACGAGCTGGCCGATCAGATCGAGGGCGAGTTGATGGGCCGGAACGTGGTCGAAGGGCGCTGGACCTTCCAGCTCGTCGAAGAGTTCGACGAGAACTACTGGTCCTTCTTTCGCGAATGCGAGCAGGTGGTGCGTGACAAGCTGGCCGGTGGAGTATCGCACCTCTTCGAAGCCGAGATGAAGGAGCGACGCCGCACGCACGGTTTGCGACACCACGAGGCCAGACCTTGAGGTTGCTACCTATTCCGGTGAGCTCGCCGCGGCACTGATCAGTGGTTCAGTTCGACTTTTACGCAACGATTCTCGTTCGGTCGCCGTCATGCCGCCCCAAATGCCGTGGGGTTCCCCGGTCTGGATGGCGTGCACGAGGCATCTCTGCACGACAGGACATCTGGCGCACACCAGCTTCGCCGAACTCTCGCGCTTCGCTCGCCTGGAGCCGCGCTCGTTCGTGTCGTCGTAGAACAGGGCGGGATCGGTGTCGCGGCAGGTGCCGGACAGCTGCCAATCCCACTCGTCGGCAAGGGGCCTGGGAGATGTGTAGGAGCGCATGAACATGGACGTTCCCTTCGCTGCGTGACGAACTCGACTCGGATCGAGGATCCAGGTCGGGTGTTGAGGCAAAGCTCGGTCCCGCCGGCCTGAACCGGCGGGACCTTCGAGGCTCCTC
>NZ_JBEOXI010000832.1:0-1436 GCF_040296465.1 Streptomyces sp. NPDC002130 | reverse complement strand
CGCCCTCGCGGGCACCCTGGTCGACGAGGACGGCCGCCTGCTGGCCTTCGCGTTCATGGCCTCCGGCACTGACCCCGGCAGGCCGACGGCGACCCAGCAGGCCCTGGACCGGATCGCGACGGCCCTGGCGGCGTGCGGCTGCAGGTGACGGCCGGGACCGGCCCGCCGGAGGGGCTCCGGCCGTGCCGCGGGCCAGCCGGTGGTGCTCCGGCCGTCACCGCAGGCCCGCCGGAGGGGCTCCGGCCGTGCCGCGGGCCAGCCGGTGGTGCTCCGGTCGTCGGCGCAGGCCCGCCGGAGGGGCTCCGGCCGTGCCGCGGGCCAGCCGGTGGTGCTCCGGCCGTCGGCGCAGGCCCGCCGGCGGGGCTCCGGCCGTCGCCGCCCTGCCCCAGCGGGCGGGCCTCACGTACGGTTGACGCATGACGAGCATCGGTGGTGCTTCAACCGGCATGGTCGACTGGAATCTCGCGGTCGCGACCGCGACCCGGCTCGTACGGCCGGGCCCCGAGGTCAGTCGCGACGAGGCCCGGGCCGTCGTCGCGGAGCTGCGCCGGCATGCCAAGGCGTCCGAGGTACACGTCCGGGAATTCACCCGTCTGGGCACCGAGGAGGGGCACGACACCCCCGTCCTCGTCGTCGACCGGCCGGGCTGGATCCGGGCGAACGTCGCCGGCTTCCGGGAGATCCTCAGGCCCCTGCTCGACAAGATGCAGGAACGGCGCGGCGACAGCCCGGGCGGCGCGGTCATGAGCGCCGTCGGCGGCAAGGTCACCGGCGTCGAACTCGGCATGCTGCTGTCCTTCCTGGCCTCCCGGGTCCTCGGCCAGTACGAGACCTTCGCCCCCGCCACCGGCGACCTCCCCTCCGGTGGTTCCTCCGACGCCCCGGGTGGCGGCAGGCTCCTGCTCGTCGCCCCGAACATCGTCCACGTGGAGCGCGAACTCGACGTCGACCCGCACGACTTCCGGCTCTGGGTCTGCCTGCACGAGGAGACCCACCGCACCCAGTTCACCGCCGTGCCCTGGCTGCGGGACCACCTGGAGGGTGAGATCCAGTCGTTCCTCCAGGAGACCGACGTCGACCCCATGACCGTCCTGGAACGCGTGCGGGAAGCCGCCCAGAGCCTCGCCGGGGGCCGCCCCGAGGCCGAGGAGGACGACGGCGGCCGCTCCCTCGTCGAGATCGTCCAGACCCCCGCCCAGCGCGAGATCCTCGGCCGTCTCACGGCCGTGATGTCCCTGCTGGAGGGACACGCCGACTTCGTGATGGACGGCGTCGGCCCGGCCGTCGTGCCGTCCGTCGGGGAGATCCGCGAGAAGTTCCAGCAGCGCCGCGCCAAGGGCGCCTCCCGCCTGGACCTGGCCCTGCGCAAGCTGCTCGGCCTGGACGCCAAGCTCCGCCAGTACCGGGACGGCGAACGCTTCGTGCGGGCCGTCGTC
>NZ_JBEOXI010000831.1:0-1437 GCF_040296465.1 Streptomyces sp. NPDC002130 | reverse complement strand
CAGGAAGGAGCCGCGGGCCATGATGTCGTGCTGGAGGTCCCAGTCCTTCGCGGAGGCTCGACCATTTCCCGAGAGTAAGGTTGACTGGTCCGTTTTGTCCGCTAATTCAGCGAATGTTCACTCAACCGAGCCAGTCGAGAACGGCCGCCGCAGTCCACGACTGCTGCATGCTCCCCAACGGTTCTCCGGTGAAAGGCTCGTAGTACTCGGCAAATGTGCCGTCGCTGGCCTGCCTCAACCCCTCCGAACGCAGGACGTGTGATCGCTCGGCCCATCCCCGACGCGCGAACGCCCACGAGAACAACCACGTGATGACCGGCCACACCGGGCCACGCCAATACTCCCGAGGACGGAAATCGCCGGAAACCGGAGACGTCGACGGTGGGACAGCAAATCGCATGTCCGGGTGACCACAGAATTTGGGCCCCTCGAAAGTACGCAACAGAGCGCGCTCGGCATCACGGCTCAGGCCGCCGCACAGCAACGGCGCAAACATCGCGATGGTCTCGGTATGAACCCATCGCCCGGTGCGAAGATCGAAATCCTTTGCTGCACCTGATCGTTCATCAGTGGTGGCAATCACGCCCTGCCGGAATCGATCTGCCCAACCGCGCAGATCACGGACGTCGGAGTTCGGCCGCGAATGCTCCTCGCCGATGGTTGCCAAGACGTCGCATGCCATCGAGAAGACGGCACTGACAAACACGTCCTCGACGGCAAAACTCATGGCCGTTGCAAGCTGCGAATCCTCGTACCGCACGGCCTTCATCTCTTCGAGAAGCCAAAGGTAGCGGTCGTATTCGTTATCCGTGGGCCGCTGAGACAAGTCCGTCACCACAGCGAGATCTGCGCGCTGATACGCAGGCACTTGTCCCGCAACAACATTCGCGTACGCCAGATCCCATCGCGGAGAGTTGTCCATCCCCGATTCCCACCCGTGATAAAGCGCGATGCGGCCGTTGCCGTCGAGATCGCGGGCCTCCGCCAACCACCGGTGCCACCGAACCAGATCGCTCCAGCGCCGGTCCAGGAACTCTTCCGCGACCGCACGCGTCGTACGTCCGTGCCGACGCGAATGATCGAGAATCCGCTGCACCGCGATCGCGTGAACAGGGGGTTGGGTGATTCCCGATGTAGCGGTACCCAACGGAGCATGAGCTGCCAACGCATTGACATCCCAGCGCGTCGGGCCGGGGAAGTAGCCGTCGACACCGTTCGCGAACACGATGTGCGGAATCATTCCGTTCTTCCATTGAGCCGAGAGCAAGGTATCGAGCTCTACTACCGCCCGTTCGACGCTGAGCGGCGCCAAACCTACCGCGACGAACGCGGCGTCCCAGCTCCACATGTGGGGATACAGCTTCGGGGCAGCGCTGGACCTGCCCGGTCTGCACCCCACCGGGCGGCTGCGTCGACTCCGCGACGCCGCGTACGCCG
>NZ_JBEOXI010000830.1:0-1437 GCF_040296465.1 Streptomyces sp. NPDC002130 | reverse complement strand
CCGACCTGCTTGGCGGCACATACCCTCCGGAGTGCTCTTCCGGATGGTCCCCGGTGGGACGTTCCGGATGGGCTTGTCCGACGGGGAACTGGAAGTCGAATCTCATTTCGGCGAAGACGTTGGAAGAGATCGGTTTCAACGCCGTCATCTACCCCGTGACCACTCTTCGGTTGGCGATGTTCGCCATCGAAAAGGGCCTGCGCGAGATTTTTGCGGAGGGCACGCAAGAAGGGCTGCTCGGTGAGATGCAGCACCGCAGCAGGTTGTACGAGATTCTCGAGTACGAGCGTTACAACGAATTCGACAGTGGCATTTTCAATTTCAGCTTGGAGGGGAGTAGGACATGACCGAACAGATTCCGACGATCTACAAGGGCTTGGCCGGAGTTGTCGTCGACACGACGGCTATCTCCAAGGTAGTGCCCGAGACGAATTCGTTGACGTATCGCGGTTACGCAGTGCAGGACCTCGCCGCGAATTGTAGCTTCGAAGAAGTTGCGCACCTGCTGTGGTACGGCGAACTGCCGACTCCCGAGCAGCTCGAATTGCTCTGTCTGCGTGAGCGTGCGGCTCGCCGTGCCGATCGCTCACTGCTCTCGCTCCTGACCAAGATGCCCGACAACTGCCACCCGATGGACGTGGTCCGGACGGCGATCAGCTACCTCGGCGCCGAGGATCCGGCGGAGGACGACAACTCCGAGAAGGCCAATCTAGCCAAGGCACTGCGGATGACGGCCGTGCTGCCGACCATCGTCGCAGCCGATTTCCGCCGCCGGCGTGGTCAGAATCCCATCGCGCCGCAGTCGGACCTGGGTTTCGCCGAAAACTTCTTGAACATGTGCTTCGGTGCTGTTCCGGAGCAGGCGATCGTGAAGGCCTTCGAGGTCTCGCTGATCCTGTATGCGGAGCACTCCTTCAACGCCTCGACGTTTGCCGCTCGTGTTGTGACGTCCACACTTTCGGACATCTACAGCGCAGTGACGGCTGCGATCGGCACGCTCAAGGGCCCGCTGCACGGCGGCGCAAACGAAGCCGTCATGCACGACATGCTCGAGATCGACGACCCCGACCGCGCCGAAGCCTGGATGTCGGAGAAGTTGGCCGCCAAGGAGAAGGTCATGGGCTTCGGACACCGTGTCTACAAGAACGGTGATTCGCGTGTTCCGACCATGAAGCAGGCGCTCCTCGACGTAGCGGCAGCGACGGACGGCGAGAAGTGGGTGCAGATGTACGAGATCCTCGAGAAGGCGATGGTCAGTGCCACCGGAATCAAACCGAATCTCGATTTCCCCACCGGCCCTGCATATTTCCTCATGGGCTTCGATGTCGAGATGTTCACGCCGATCTTCGTGATGAGGACGGGGGAGGCTCTCGGCGTGGCCGCCCGACAGGTCGGTGGCGCTGTTGCCGATGTTCGCGATGATCGTGTAGCCCTTCT
>NZ_JBEOXI010000829.1:0-1437 GCF_040296465.1 Streptomyces sp. NPDC002130 | reverse complement strand
CGGTCGATGGCGTACGAGATGGCCTGCCGCACCTTGGGGTCGTCGAACGGCTTGACGGTCGGGTGCTGGTGAAGAACAAGATCGGTGTCACGGTCGAGGTGAACGTGCTCGAACCGGGCGGACTCGAACGCTCGATCGGTAAAGCGCGTCGTCTGATCGACCAACGTCCGAAGGACTGAAACTACTCCAGGGCCATGCGGGTGGCGAAGATTCCGAGAATGCCACCAGCTAGCCATTTCTGAGCCCGCATCCACACCGGACGCGCCATGAGGAAGGTCGACACGGCTGCCGCACAGCACACGATCAACGCGTTGACGGTGACTGCGACCAGGATCTGCACGCCGCCGAGTACGAGTGCCTGTTGCCAGACCGGACCCGCAGTGGGATCGACGAACTGGGGGATCAGTGCCGCGTACATCAGAGCGATCTTGGGATTGAGCAGATTCGTGGTCAACCCCATCCCGAACAGACGGCCGCTACCGTGGCGGTCGACCTCGCCCACCTCGAAGGCGGACTTCCCACCTGGTCGGAGTGTCGACCAGGCGAGATAGGCCAGATACAGGGCGCCGCCGATTTTCACCGCGGTGAACACCGTGGGTACGGCGAAGAGAACCGCCGTCAGCCCGGCACACGTGGCGGCGAGGTAGACCAGGAAACCGGTTGCGACTCCGGCGAGCGAGATCAAACCTGCCCGGCGGCCCTGGCTGATGCTGCGGGACACCAGGTAAATCATGTTGGGGCCCGGTGTCAGAACCATCGCCAGGGCGATCAGCGCGACTCCCGTCATCGACGCTGACGTGATCATGTCGGTCTCCCACTACTCGATCTGGATATTCCGTCGAGTACACAAGGGGTTACCGTGGCAGGCCAAGGTCCAGTTCGCAGACAGTGGTCCGCTCAGGTATTGGCCCAGCTGTCGGGACCGAAGACCTCGTAGTGGATATTCTGCGCCGGGACGTCGCGTTCGAGCAACGATGCGCGCATCGCCAACATGAACGGCATCGGCCCGCAGAGGAACGCCTGGGTATCCGGCTCTACGGTGATGTCACGCAGATCGGCTCGGCCTTCGTGAACCGATCCGAAGGGCACATGCGTGCCGAGGTCCTCGTACCAGCGGTGCAGGGTTGCTGCGGGAATCTTGTCGACGAGCGTGCTGAGTTCTGCTCGGTGAGCATGATCTGCGATGGATCGATCAGCATGAATGACGGAGACGGGACGCTGTGCGCCGGTATCGGCAAGATGATTGAGCATGCCGATCATCGGTGTGCAACCGATTCCGGCCGATGCGAGCAGGAGCGGTGAGTTGTCGTCCGGCATGGTGAGATCGCCGAAAGGTGTGGTGACGGAGAGTTCTTGACCTTCGAATACGTTGTTGTAGAGGAAGTTCGATACTTCACCGTCGGGAGTTCCGGAGATTCGCTTGACGCTGATCCGCCA